>JBGPHY010000031.1:0-18472 GCA_041484625.1 Terriglobia bacterium
GGCTTCCTGCCCCAACTCACGGTTCGACGCGGAATATCTGCTTTGCTTCCATCTGCGGAACAACCGCGGTTATCTCCTGGCTCATTCCCGGGACGAGCTCGCCGCCGCCCAGCTCGAAGGGTTTTGGGAAGGGGTTGAGAAACGCTGCCAGGGAATGCCGGCACAGTATGTTGTAGGAATGCAGGAATTTCGGGGGCTGGAGTTTGAGGTCAGTCCCGAGGTTCTGATCCCACGGCCGGAAACCGAGTTACTTGTGGGCGAAGTTCTGCGATGCTTTCCAGAGGGCCCCGTGACCCTCGTGGATGTCGGAACGGGATCTGGGTGCATTGCCATTTCCCTGGCAGTCGAGCGGTCGGAAGCTCGCCTGTTTGCTATTGACCTTTCCGGCAAGGCCCTGGAAGTGGCCCGCCGTAACGCTGTCAAACATGGTGTTGAGACGAACATCCGGTTCCTGGAGGGAGACCTGCTGAGTCCTCTATCCCTGGTAGCTCAGGCGGAGTCGATCGACGGCATCTGCTCCAATCCCCCCTATGTGGCAGAGGGCGACCTCCCTGCGTTACAGCGAGAGGTTCGTGACTGGGAACCCCGGGTCGCCCTGGCTGGCGGTCTGAAGGGGCTCAGTTTGATCGAACGCCTGGTGCCGCAGGCCTTGCACTGGTTGAGACCAGGCGGGTACCTGTCCATGGAGATTGGCTACAACCAGCAGGAGCAAGTCTGCGCGTTGTTCGGAGAAGAATGGCAGGATCTGCGTCTGAACCAAGACTTCAGCGGGATTCCACGACTCGTGACCGCACAGAAACGCTCGAGTCCAGCCGGCATCTACCGGTGACTTTCGGATTCAAATCCAGCCTGGAGATTTGAGGTGGCCAACTGTATCTTTTGCAAGATCATTCAGAAGGAGCTTCCTGCCAGGATAGTTCACGAAGATGATCTCTGCCTGGCGTTTGAAGACATTAACCCCAAAGCTCCCACCCATACTCTGATCATTCCCAAACGACATATCGAGTCCATTGATACCCTGAAAGATTCGGATACTGCGGAGTTGGGCCATCTATTTCTGGTGGCGAGGGACCTGGCCCGCCAGAAAGGGATTCATCGCAGCGGATACCGGACAGTCATCAACACGGGAGCGCACGCCGGGCAGTCTGTCTTTCATGTCCATCTCCACTTGATGGGAGGTCGGGCCATGGGTTGGCCCCCCGGTTAACCAGTTACAAGTACCCCTCCTGTAAGTGAGAAGCCGCGGCCTTGTACCCGCCATTACCGGAAACTGGCGGACCGCTTTTCTTGACGAAAGATGTCCGGCGCAGGCTGGACCCTGAAATGAAGAGTGAGTTGCGAGGAGATCCGGCCAACCCGGGGCGCTTACCGTGTGCCTGTGATGTAGCCTTCTAGCTGCCCGATGGTAAACTCCTGGTCGGAAATGATGGCTTTAACCACATCGCCGATCGAAACCATGCCCACCACCTTCTCTCCCTCGAGAACAGGCAAATGGCGATGGTGTCTCTCGGTCATCAGCGCCATGCACTCCCGGACTGTCTGGGATGGTTGCACACAATCGACTTCCTCGGTCATGATTTCGCCTACTGACATCTCTTTTGAAGACTTGCCCTTTAGAATGACCTTCCGGGCATAGTCACGTTCCGAAAAAATCCCTGTTAGTCGTCCTTGCTCCAAGACCAACAGGGCACCAATATTCTTTTCGGCCATCACCTGGAGGGCCTCGAAAACCGAAGTATCCGGTGTCACCGACCACACCTCGCGACCCTTCTGTTGCAGCAACTGGTTGACGGTCTTCATTGTTCACTCCCTCGTTACCTAACGATTTCCTCCTCAAGATCATGAGGACATAACTTAGGTAACGTTCAATTTGAATTCATGGGCCGCAAAACGCTACAATTTTCCTTGGGAATCGACCATGATCATAGAACTTTGGACCGGAAAACACAATCGGATTTGAAAAACTAGAGGGCCTGTAGACGCTCGTCCCTAAAGATCTGCACAGGAGTCCTCGAACCGCGCGAACCTGGCCTTGGTCAACAACAGGGAAAATGACAGCCACGATGTTTTTCAAGTCGAATTAAGCGGGTGTGTGATCGGAATTGATACTCGGAGGAAGTAGCGGACTCGAATCAAGCGCGGAGGATTCAGAAGGGCTCGAAAGACTCGACTCCAGCCCCCCACTACTCCCTGTGGGGGACCGGGTGATCGATCTCAAGAGAGGCGGACCAGGTATCAGCTGCAGCCGCTGGTACTGCCGCAATTCAGGCATTTGTAGCAGGCTCCGTTGCGAACCATGATCGATCCGCAATCCGGACAGGGCGGAGCATCAGCCTGGGTCTGGAAGACTTGACGCTCCTGAGCCTCTACTCCTGAAATCTGTCGAATCGCTAGCGGGATTGTTGGGTTATGACTTTCAATTGGAGCCGCCTGTTCTTCGGTGGTGAGGAACTTCTGTCCCAGCCAACGGAAGATGTAATCCACGATCGACTTGGCAATGGGGATCTGGGGATTGTTGGTGAACCCCGAGGGCTCAAAACGGATATGGCTGAACTTGTCGACCAGGACCCTAAGGGGGACCCCATACTGCAAAGCCATGGAAATCGAAGTGGCAAAGGTGTCCATCAAGCCCGAAACTACGGATCCCTGCTTGGCCATCACCACGAAGATCTCTCCAGGCGTCCTATCCTCGTACATGCCGACCGTCAGATATCCTTCATGCCCCCCGACACTGAACTTGTGGGTAATGGACATGCGTTCATCGGACAGGCGTCGCCTGGCAGGACGAGATCCCTCGGCAGCCTTGGTTTCCTTGAGGCTGGTATTGAGAGGTTGGGAGCGTTTGGAACCATCGCGGTAAATGGCCAAGGCCTTCAATCCCATCTTCCAGGCCTCAACATAGGCCTGCTCAATCTCTTCCACGGAGCTCTCCTCCGGCATGTTTACCGTCTTGGAAATCGCGCCTGAGAGGAAGGGCTGAACAGCCGCCATCATTTTCAAATGCCCCATGTAGTGAATAGAGCGGACTCCATTGAGAGGCTTGAAGGCACAATCAAAGATCGGGAGGTGCTCTTCCTTGAGTCCGGGGGCGCCTTCAATAGTTTCGTTCTCATCGATGTACTGGATGATCTCGTTGATCTGGGCTTCGGTGTATTTCAGCCGCCGCAAGGCTTCCGGCACGGTCTGATTGACGATCTTCAGCAATCCGCCGCCCACCAGCTTCTTGTACTTTACCAGAGCAATGTCAGGCTCCACGCCGGTGGTGTCGCAATCCATCATGAAGCCGATAGTACCCGTGGGAGCCAGCACCGTGACCTAGGAATTGCGGTAGCCAGTCTTCTCCCCCTGGAGCAACGCATCGCTCCAGCACTTTTGAACGGCATCGTAAAGGTCCGAAGGGAGGTAGGTCGGGTTGAACTTTCCGGCCGCTGACCGGTGTTTCCGGATTACGCGCAGCATGGGTTCCCGGTTCAACGGATACTCGGTAAAACATCCCAGATCAGCAGCCAGCAAAGCTGATGTATGATAGGCCTCACCACACATGAGAGCAGTGATGGCGGCTGCATACGAGCGTCCTCCTTCACTGTCATAAGGGTACCCCAGCGACATCAAAAGGGCTCCCAGGTTGGCATACCCCAGACCCAAGGGACGGAAGAGCACGCTATTCTTAGCAATGGAGGAGGTGGGATAAGAAGCGTTGGTGACAATAATCTCCTGGGCCGTGATCATGAGGCGGACAGCATGCTTGAACGTCTTAGCATCCAGATCTCCATTGGGCTTGCGGAATTTCATTAAATTCAGCGAAGAAAGGTTGCAGGCGGTGTCGTCCAGGAACATGTATTCGCTACAAGGGTTGGAGGCATTAATGCGCGCCGTGTTGGCACAGGTATGCCACTCATTGACCGTAGTGTCATATTGCATTCCCGGGTCCCCGCACACATGCGCAGCCTTGGCAATCATCCGCAGAAGGTCCCGCGCCCGATAGGTCTCCATGGCTCCTCTCGTGGTTACCGACCGGGTTGTCCAGTTCCTGTCCTCGATCACTGCCCTCATAAATTCGTCAGTGACCCGAACGCTGTTGTTCGAGTTTTGGAAAAAGACAGAGCTGTAGGCCGAGCCATTGAAGGAAGGATCGTATCCGGCTTCGATCAGGGCCCAGGCTTTCTTTTCCTCTTCCTCCTTGCACGTGATGAATTCGACTATATCCGGGTGGTCGATGTTTAATATGACCATCTTGGCTGCACGGCGAGTCTTGCCTCCGGACTTAATGACACCGGCAAATGCATCATAGCCCTTCATGAATGAAACCGGACCAGAGGCCTGCCCTCCGCTGGAAAGCAGTTCTTTGGAGGAACGGATAGGAGAAAGGTTCGTGCCAGTGCCACTGCCCCATTTGAACAGCATCCCTTCCGTCTTGGCCAGGTCCAGGATCGCCTCCATCCGGTCTTCCACGGAATTAATGAAGCACGCGGAGCACTGCGGCTTGGCTTCAATGCCGCAATTGAACCAAACCGGGCTGTTGAAGGAAGCTTTTTGTTCTGCCAACAGGTGCGTTAACTCTGCCTCAAAGGTGTCGGCCTCCTCGGCAGAGGCGAAGTATCCCCCTTCTCGACCCCAACGGCAGAGGGTTTCCGCCACTCGGCCGACCAGTTGCCTCACGCTGTTTTCCAGTCCCTTCCCGTCTTCTGACCTGCGGAAGTACTTGGAAACGACCACGTTGGTGGCCATCATGGACCAGCTTGAGGGAACCTCAACCTCAGGTTGTTCGAAAATGACTTCCCCTTTTTCGTTGTGGATGACGGCCTTGCGCTTTTCCCATTTGATTTGGTCAAAGGGATGTATACCCGGGGCGGTGAAAACCCGGTTGAAATGGAGGAGGCGTTCCTCCTGTGCTTTACCTGGAGCCACGGTCATGATCTCGCTCAGGTCAACCTTATTGCTCAATAGCATTGTAACCCCTCCTTGGCTTGGGCGAAATACCTCTATGAAAGGAGCCTTCTGTTGGGTTCTGTAAATCTTGAACTCTTGCGTTGGCGTGAATCGAAGTGGAGCTAACTTGTCGCAGTACGCTCAGGCATTCTAAACGGATCACAGCGATTGTCAAGTACAAAATCAAGTTTTTCCACAAAATAGGGGGTGTTTTCTGCAGGGACCCACAAAATATAGTATTTGGCAGATACCCTTTGACATCCGAGATTTCTTGCTTTAAGGTCATTTGATAGATTTCAACTGGACCCGGCATCGCCGTCTGTCTATTGGGGTCAGAATCTGACAGAACACTCGGAGGATTACTAAATCGATGGCTAACGTAATTGCAGTCGGGAAACCTGCCCCCGATTTCTTACTGAAAGACCAGGAGCAAAAGGAAATCGCTCTCAGCAGCTTCAAGGGAAAGAGGAACGTGCTTCTTGCATTCTATCCTCTTGATTTCAGTCCGGTTTGCAGCAAGGAGCATGCCTGCTTTTTTGAAGACTTCAAGCAGTTTGAAGGACTGGATGCGCAGATCCTCGGAATTAGCGTGGACAGCGCCTGGGCCCATAAGGCTTTTGCCCAGCAATTGAGAATCAGCTATCCCCTTCTGGCAGACTTCCATCCCAAAGGTGCCGTTGCAGACAAGTACGGTCTCTATCTGGCGGACAAGGGGATCACCAACCGCGCAACTGTAATAGTTGATAAGCAAGGGGTTGTTCGTTATGTCAAGGTCTATGACATCCCTCAACAGCGGGACAACAAGGAACTGGTGGAGGCCCTGAGAAGTCTCTCATAGCCCGTGTCCCTTGACGCGCCTCGCCACGGACATAAAACAACCCCCAGTCTGGCCCAGATTGACAACACCTTCCTATACGTTGGATTTGTCGGATTTGGAGGGGGCTTGGCCATATTAGCCCAATCTCCAGCGCGTCGTCGTGGAAAAGCGGCGACGGCTGTCTAACCAGGAATTCGCGGAGGGTGTATCTGTCATTCAAGCCTTGCCTGGAGTCATTACTGCCAATATCACCTGCTATATCGGTTTCAAACTGAACCGCTGGAAAGGAGCAGCCATTGCAGTCCTGGCCATGATCCTGCCTGCCTTTTTCTCCATGGTACTGCTTTCGGAGTTCTACTTGCGATTTTAAGGAAGTACCCACCATGGAACATCTCTTCAGGGGTATGACCCCGGCGATTGCTCTACCTTTTTTCCAGGATCGGGGGTTTCACTTTCGGGGGCGGATACGTCATGTGCCGTTCCTCGAGTCGGAGGTGGTGCACCATTATGCCTGGCTGACTCATCGTGAGTTCGCGGACAGTGTAGCTTTGGGGCAAATCACACCTGGCCCCGTGATCATCACCGCCACCTTTGTTGGCTACAAAGTGCTGGGCCTGACGGGAGCTTTCCTGGCCACTTTCGCCGTCTTCCTCCCTTCGATTTAGAGTCACCCCCGTTTGGGTTATACTTGTGGCGGCCGGACTCGGTTGGCAGTGGGGGTGAAGGGTCAGGAGTGAGGAGCAAGCGGGAAGGGTCAAGGGTCGGAGGGAGAAGGAGAATGGAAGGCCTCAAGCTGATTCAAGATTGGGCGCCAAACTTGAAAAGACCGCTACTGATCGGCTAATCTCACTTTGAGGTCAGCGTGCCGGCAGAGGAGATGGAAATGCGATTTCTGGTGTGCCTGAAACAAGTTCCTGACAAGGACTCACGATACAGTTTGGATGACTCCTCCTGTTGGATAAAGGAACAGGATCTGACCTTTGAAACCAACGAAGCGGATCTCTACGCACTTGAACAGGCGTTGCGACTGAAGGAAAGACATGGGGGAGAGGTTGTGGTTTTGTCTCTGGGTGACGATCGGGTCCTCAAATGCATCAAACATGGGCTGGCTATGGGGGCAGATTGTGCAATTCACCTGCGGGTCCCGGGCTCCGGCTGGAGAGATGCTTTCGCGACTGCAAGAGTCATGGCCCAAGCCATCCGGAGGAGGTCTGTCGACTTGGTGTTTGCCGGGGTTCAATCGGAGGATCTGGCTCATGCACAGACAGGAACCATCCTGGCTCATTTTTTAGGCTGGCCGCATGCTACCATCGTATTGGAAGTCCAGGTCGACCCTGATTTTGTCACCATCGTGGTAAAACGCGAACTTGAGGGCAATCTGTTTGAGCGCTGCCAATTATCCTTGCCCTCAGTCCTGACCATCCAGTCCGGTCCTAACCAGCCGCGATACCCCACGCTGAAAGGGATTATGCAGGCCAAAAGGAAAGAAATTGTGACCCTCACGCCGGAAGATCTCGGTCTTCGAGATCAGGACCTGAGAGCGACAGGCTCGAGGCTCGTGCCGGGTCGACTCTTCTTCCCGGCGAAAAAGAAAAGGACCGTCATGCTGGAAGGGTCGGATGAGGAAATGGCCGGGGCATTAATAGAGAAGTTGCGGAAAGAGGCAAAGGTTCTTTAGTTAGGATGAGGTGAACCACCAGGGCATGGAGCATTTGACAAACCGAATCTGGGTCCTGCTTGAACACCGAGACGGCAGACTGAAACCCGTTTCCCGGGAGGCGGTGACGTGCGCTCAGGCTTTGGCTGGGCCATTGAAAATGAGTGTTTCTCTGGTCTTGCTGGGAGATCATACCATCGAAGGTCTTACCCATCAGGTGGACCGGGAGTATGGACTGGAGGTCCTGGCAATCAGGACTGAGTCGGGTGCAGTCTGCACACCCGAAATCCAGTGCGAAGTGTTAAGGCAGTCGATTGCACAGGAGGCTCCCTACCTCGTCTTGATGGGGCACTCTTACCAGGTGATTGACTTTGCACCTCGGCTGGCCGCGCAGTTGGACCGCGCTTTCCTTTCAAACTGCCTGGGGCATGAGATCCGCGACGGGAAGCTGCACTTCATCCGCCCTGTGTTTGGGGGAAAGCTCCATCAGGAAATGACCTTCCTGGGAGAGCCGCCCTTTATTGTGTCGATTCAACCGGGGGCTTATTCGAACCAGATTCTCCGGACAGAAGATTCGCCAGGAGTGGTGTGGAAAGACATTCCCCCGTTGAAGCAGAACCCCGGTCGACGGGTGCTGGAAATTGTGGAGGAGGCTTCAAAGAAAGTGGATTTGACCCAAGCCTCAGTCGTCGTGGCCGGAGGCCGCGGGTTAGCCAGCCGGGAGAAGTTCCAACTCATCCTGGATCTGGCTGAAGTACTGGGGGCCTCTGTAGGAGCGTCCCGTCCTCCCGTGGATGGGGGATGGCTTCCCAAAGAACACCAGATTGGGAGTTCCGGTCAAACCGTGGCGCCAAGGCTTTACATCGCATGCGGGATTTCGGGGGCCATTCAGCACTTGGTGGGAATCACTAGCTCGCAATGTATTGTGGCTATCAATAAAGACCCCAATGCCCCTATTTTTAACGTAGCAGACTACGGTATTGTGGGCGACGTATTCAAGGTGGTCCCTCTTCTGATCGAACTTGCCAGAGAACTCCGGCGGTGAACACCGAACAACAATCTCCGGATCAGAACAAGCCCCTCCGAGGAGGCGCCTACTGGAGTGTCCCCCGCGAGTTCACCTTGTGGCAGAGGATTCAGATCCGGCTTATTTCCCGTTGCAGTGCGGCATTGATTGGTCTGATTGGCAGAACCGTGCGTTGGCAAAGCCGGGGGGATGAGCATTTGGAGGAGATCTACCAGGCGGGGAAGCGCGCCATATTCACGACCTGGCATGGCAGTATTTTTCCCGCCATCTGGTATTGGAGAAACCGTGGGATGGTAGTGATGACCAGCCAGAACTTCGATGGTGAATACATCGCGCGATGCCTCCAGAGACATGGATGCGGGGTGGCCCGCGGATCCAGCTCGCGCGGCGGTTTGAAAGCTTTGGCCGAAATGGCGAAGAGTCTCAAAGAGGGCCGGGATGTGGCTTTTACCGCGGACGGGCCCAGGGGGCCGCGTTATGTGGCAAAGCAGGGGCCAGTGGTCCTGGCCAAACGAACGGGAGGGGCTATCTTTTGTTTCCACATTTCCATGCAGCATAAGATCCAGCTGAAAAACTGGGACAACTCCCAGATTCCCTTACCATTCACGCGGGCGCTGGTGTTGAAAGCTTCTCCCATCTACGTTTCCAGGGAGGCCGGTGAAGAAGAAGTCAGGAAGAAGCTGGAGGAAGTGCAATCTGTCCTGGACCAGATGCGTGAGGAAGGGGACGCCTACTGGCTGGCACATTGACAGCTAGTCAATGACATTCCCCCTGTCGATGCAAACATGTTTCCAGGAATGTTTTATGGACAAGTGGGCAGAGCATTGCCCTTTCGAGAGTTTCCAGAAGAATGAAAAGCGGAGGCCACGTTCATCTGGCCCTTACACCCCGGGCTGAAGAGGCTGGTCCTCTGTCGATTGATCATGTTGGACGCCGGGGGATTCCGGGAATGAGCTGGGATTCTCACGGACCTGGCGGATGGCTGCCAAAAGCTCCGCCTTCAAAATGGGTTTGCACACATATCCATCCATCCCTGCTTTCAGGCAGCGTTCACGGTCTCCCTTAATGGCATAGGCCGTCATAGCGGTAAATACCGTCTTGCGTGCCGATCCAGATGAAGCCTAATCGGTCCTGGAGCAGTGCCTGGATGGCCATATTTTCCAGTCCGTCTTCGATGACGTAGTTCTTGAAGGTGTAGCGCTGGGCAGTTCCCGGCACAACCAGCGACACTATGAGTAGCCCCAGCCAGAGGCCGTTTGGGGAGAAGCCACAGGATCGTATCATCCTGCGGAGAGATGACATTGGCAGGCTCCGGAAATCAAAATTCTCGGCATTCTTTTTATCGGACAAAGCCTCAGCTCACTTTTACACTAATTACAGGGGCCCGCATCGCTCACCATGGAGATGTCCTCATGGCCGAATCCTGCATTCTCCAGTGAACCTGCTGACTAGTTCTTCCGATAAGTCGAAATTGGAAAGAGAAACGGCGGATTTTGTTCCTGTGTCCGCTGATCAGCCTATGGAAAATCTGACTCATAAGATCAAGCACAGCGCTTTCAACCAGTGGTTGGAAGAGGTGAGTCGGAAACGCAAATCCAGTTATGTCTTTGAGCTGGAGATGTGGATTAAGTGCTTTGATCGCTTCTTCAGGCCCAAGAACCTGCCTATCCAGCAGGGAGAGGAAAACATCTTCCTGCTAAAGGATTTCAGGGAAGAGCTCATCATTGTCCGGGACGTGACACTGAAAATGAGCTATCTGGCCAACGAGATCATGAGTAAGGAACGCTCGCGGTTGCTTCAATTTGACCGTTACATCCACAATACGTTGAAGCGTGACTACGTGATGGATGAGTTCTTGAACCGCCTGTTGTCCCAGCCTACGCCGGATGACTCCCTGGCCCTGCTCCTCGAATCTCTGGCGGACCTGCGGACTCTGATCGATGATCTCGTCCGCCTGCCGGAAGTAACCTTTCAAACCTTCACTTCCATCGGGAAGCTGATCAACCGGGAAATCAAGCAATGCCGTTATATCGACATGCTGGTTGCCTACAAATTCAAGGTTCAATACGACCGGGTCGACAATCCGGCCATTACTTCAATGATCAAGCGGATCCCGGATGAGACACTGCGACAGGACCTGGCCAAAATCTTTCTTGAACTCTTCCGCCTGTTGCGCTATTTGGATTTCATCGAGAGGGACCTGGCGAACGATCGCCCCCTGAAGAACTCGCTCCTGATCTTCTCGCTGATTAATTCTGAATTGCGTCTTCTTTTTGACTTTGTTGAAGCCCGGGTCTGCAAGAACCCTTCAGTCAGTCTCCCTGTGATTGAAGTTTTGGACAGTACGGTCTTTGCATTGAGTCAGGAGATCAAGAAAGTCTTCAGCCACGAACTAGTGGGTCTAGTTTACTTGCGGCAAGCACCGCCCATCTATGCCAAGGTAGAAAACAGCCACGGGATGTTGAGGAATGCCCTGCAGCAGACCGTCGTTCAGATATCCCGGGCTTTCCACGCTGATTTTGATGCCAAGTCGGTTTTTTCAAGCTACACAACCCGCCTGGAGGAGTCGAGAAAACTTCTCAGCCAGATCGGATCGCTAGTGTCGACCATCACGACCATTGAACCCTCAGCCGATCTTGAAGCGTTGCTGCCCCTGGCCAAGATTTTTGAGGACTTTCGTGAAACCAGCTTGAAGTACCTGATGTTCAAAGACTGGGAGGAGTACGAGAACTTCGTCGAGGAAGTATCCTCAGCGAAGACCATCGAGGGTCTGAGGTTCGCCCTGCACCGGTTCAGGATCTACTTGGGGGCATTGATGGGAGAGGTCAACAAGCGGGCCGTACTGCAAGTTGCGGCAGCTGGCTGAGTGCCTAGCGAACGGCTAATTGTTCGAGAACTTCAAAGAAGCCGGGAAAGGACACGGCCGCACATTCGGCCTGCTCAATCCGGGTTTCACCTCGGGCAGCCAGTGCAGCGACCGAAAAGGCCATGGCAATCCGATGGTCGCCAAAAGTCGGCAGGCTTGTTCCCTTAAGGACCTGGTTTCCCGGTACTGCCAGGCCATCCGGATATTCCTCAACCTGAGCCCCCATGGAGCGAAGGTTCGTCACAATGCTGTGAATCCGGTCACTTTCCTTGACGCGGAGTTCGGACGCATCACGAAACTCGATGCCGTCACGGCTCTGTGTGGCCGCCACTGCAAGGATGGGGATTTCATCAATCACCTGGGGAATCATTGCTCCGTCAATCCGCCCACCCCTGATCTCAGAAGGTTTTACTCGAAGCGTCCCCACCTCTTCGCCGCCCTGGATCTCACTGTCGAGCAGTACGATGTTGGCTCCGGCTTCCTTCAACCAGTCGATGATGCTGCGACGCCCGGGATTGAGGCCAACACTTTCAATCGTCAGATCGGATCCAGGCAGAATGGCGGCAGCGACAATGAAGAAAGCTGCCGAAGAGATATCCCCAGGGACCCTGGAATGGATTCCTCGGAGCATTTGACCGCCGCGTAGAAACACTCGGTTGCCCGATACTCCGACTTCAATGCCAAAACCTCGCAGGGCCAGCTCCGTGTGGTTGCGGGTGGGAGACGGTTCGATGACTTCGGTGGTTCCCTCAGCAAAGAGTCCAGCCAGCAATATGGCAGACTTGACCTGCGCGCTGGCCACAGGCAGCGAATAATGAATGGACTGCAATGTACCTCCCCGGATTGATAAGGGAGGATAATTCCCGTCGCGAGCCTCGATGGTGGCCCCCATTTCTGTCAAGGGAATGATGACTCGCTTCATGGGCCTGCGCTGGAGAGACGTATCTCCGGAAATTCGGGTGGTAAACGGCTGTCCGGCCAAGAGGCCCGAGAGCATGCGAATTGTGGAACCCGAGTTCTCGGCGTCAAGGGTTTCTTCCGAGGCCCGCAAACCTTGAAGCCCCTTTCCCCGGATGGTGACGCGCTTTTGGCCCGTGGTTGTTACTTCGACTCCGAGCCGGCCAAGGCAGTTCAACGTGCTCTGGCAGTCCTGGCTGGTAGCGAAATTGTCGATGACGGTCTGCCCCGCGGCGACGGCTCCCAACATGGCAAGGCGATGGGAGATAGACTTGTCTCCGGGAAGTTGAAGGCGTCCCTTGATACCCTGTGCGGGTTTGATAGTGCTGTTCATGGCAAAGGACCGGAACCACTTGCGCTGCCATTTTACCATGATTGCGGATATTCCCACTGAGCCTGATGTCAACAAAACAAAATGGTCCAACAAGCTTTTGCCGTTGCCTATTCGAATCCACTAGTTTACTTTTCTTTATGAGACCCTTGACAGGGATGAAGGTATAGTCGTGAAAGACACGAACTAATCGCATTCTTTTATATATATGAACACCGGCTCCTCACTTGACCATTGCGGCGCCAAATACCGGCGACAAATGTACCGCCTGCGGAGCTATCACTGGAACGGCGGGAGGGCCGGCGACGTCGCTCGGCTGCGGACTTCATTGATTGACAGTCTTGTCCGGGATGCTGTCGAAGCGTCCCCGCCTGCCGGCCCACAGCCGGCTGAACAAACGACCGGACAATCAGGAGGAGTGGTTTGGCTGGCGGTGGGCGAGTACGGACGCCAGCAACTGGCGCCCTTCTCGCCGGTCGAAATCCTAGTCATAGGAAGAACCGGGAAGTGGGCTCCGTGGGGACCTTTGAGAGAAAGGGTTGAAACGTGCCTCCACTCTGCGGGGATCGAATTCCAGTTGCGAATGGTCCCCCTTAAGGAATGCCTGCAGTTGGCCCAGGCAGGTATTGACTTCTGCCTGTCCTTACTCGTTGCCAGAGTGATCTGGGGTGACGAGGCATTGTTTGGGGAACTCCAGCAGCGGATTCGTTCCTCAGTATCCAAGAACCCGCTGGTCTTTACATACGACCTGGAGCGTTTTCTCGCCGCATTACACCAGCGCCATGGCGCCAGTGTATATCTTCTGGAATCAGACATTGAGGCCGATGCCGGCGGGATCATAGACTCCCAGATTCTGTGCACTGCCCTCAAGCTTCATTACGGTCAGCAGGGAGTGGAGAGACTGCTAGCCAATGGCCAACTCAGTCCCTGGGATTGGCAGAAGTTCTTGAGAGCGCAATCTCATTTGCTCAAGGTTCGGAATCATCTTCATTTTCTGATGGCGAGACGCTGTAACTTGATGTCAGCCGAATGCCTGAGTGCTCTGGCGGGATACTTCGGCTATCCGAAGTCGCCGACTCTCAGTGCTGCTGAGGCTTTCCTGCGAGACACCCTCAAACGCCGCAGACACATCCATTCATTGCTAACTGACCATCTGGAACAGGAGAAGACCAGGCTCGAGGAAGGCAGCGGAGACGCCAGAGGACTGTACCTCAAGCTGGCCATGGCGAGTGCCAGTCCGGAAGCAGAGGAAACGCCTGAGCGATTTATGAAACTACTCCAGTTCAATCAGACCCAGCCCCTGGCGATAAGTGAATCGCGAAAGCGTTCGATTCGCTCTCGTTTGTCGCAGTGGACCTTTCAGGATCTCAGCAAGTCCGGCGTTCACGAGGGCTTTCGTGCTTTGCTCAAGAGCAAGGGCAAGGTAGCACCTGCCCTGCGGACGATGAGGGAACTGGGGGTTTTGGGAAAGTATCTGCCTGAGTTTCAGCGTTTGGATTGCCTGCCCAGGCTCGACTCTTTGCACCCTTGCTCCCTCGATGAGTTGACGCTGCACGCTGTGGAGGTTGTTGACGAGGTGGCCACCTCCAGGGATCCCTCGATGCAAGACTACCAACGCGTCCTCGAACAGGTATCGGATCCATCTCTCCTCTATCTGGCCCTGCTTTTCATTCACACCGGACAGAGCGGCGGGTCTGGGGAAGCCGTGCAGAAGGAGAGGTTGGCCGCTAGGGCGCTGCAGCGAATGAATGTGGAGCCAGAAAGCCGCGAGAAACTCCTGCTGCTGGTGCGTGAACATCAGTTGCTGGGGCACGTTTCGCAGCGACGTGACATCGACGATCCCTTGATTGTGCAGGAGGTGAGCGAGAATGTCGAGACCTCTGACAACCTGAACATGCTGCTCTTGCTCACTCACGCCGACTGGCGCGCCAGGGGAAGGCAGGAATGGTCGGAACGGAAGGACTTCCTGCTCTGGTCGCTCTATTTCAAAGTTTTCGACCGCTTGATGTTTGGCGACGATGTCAGTGAGCCGGAGCATGCCCGTGTCGCGGTGATCCAACAGCAAGTCCTGGAAGCTCTGGAAAACGAGTTGGAAACGGAAGCAATTCTCCGACATTTCCTGCTGCTCCCCGAGAAATATGCCTTGTATACTCCTCAGAATCAGATCCTGGTCCACATCCGCCTCTGCGAACGATTACAGGGCTCTCCGGTAGTGACCCAGTGGGTACCGTATCCACACGTGGGCTACACGGAACTCTATCTCTCCACCCGGGACATGCCGGGCCGTTTCGCTCAAATTGCCGGATGCCTGGCAGGCAACGGAATCAGCATTCTGAGCGCTCAGTTAAATACTCGGAAGGACGACATTGTCATTGACACCTTCCAGGTCAGTGACATGGAAGGAAAAGCTATTGTTGATAAGGACACCTTGTCGGAGGTGGACCGGGTCCTGGCCGGGGTGATTCAGGGGGAAATTCCGGTCGAAGAGCTCCTGGAGTCCAGGATCGCCAGCCTCCTGCAACACTCCGTGGGACACGGCACCGTCCCGCGGATCCGCATCGACAACGACATTTCCTCCCATAGTACGGTGATTGAAGTTCAAGCCCAGGACCGGCTGGGTCTGGGTTATCAAGTGGCCCGCACTCTGGCGGATCTTGGACTGAACATCCTCTCCGCCAAACTGTCCACCGAGAAGAACCACAGCCTGGATGTGTTTTATACACAGACCCGGGAAGGGGAGAAGATCACCGGCAGTTTCCAGATGACGGAAATTGTGGAGCGGTTACGCCGGCAATTGAGTCCGGAAAGAACGTGAGTCGAGTCCTTCAAACAGAATTGCCTGCAGTGTGCTCCTGCAATAAAATCTCCAATGGGAGAGAGTGAGTCTGAGATTATGGTTCCTCCAGCCAACTGGGTACCGATGCACTGGCCTTGCGGCCTGCTCGAAATTCAGCGCCGAGAGAAGCTCAATACACTAACCCGAGAAGCCAAAGATACCCTGCATACATGGCAGGATCCTGCGCTTCTCACCCTGTTGCAGGGGACCCCCATCAATTGCCTGATTGTTCCGTGGGCCGCCGGGCCGCCCCAGGAGGCCCTGCACCAGCAAAACCTCCGCCCCTTGGTCAAAGCCTGCCAAGAGGGCGGCATCGAGGTGGTTGGGTTGGTGGAGGAGGCTGCCGACAAGGTCGCTGCCGCTGTGGCGGCCAAGGAAGTTGGCTTGTCGGCATTAGCCATGGAGCAGTTTCCTGACACCGGGATTCCTCTTGATGTGATTCCTTGGGCTGAACGAAAGAAAATCCCATGGAATAGCTCTCATCCAGCGGTGGCCTTGAACAAAGCAGTCTGGCCTGGAATCAAAGGTGATTTTTCTTCTTCTCGCGAGGCTTTCAAGGCCGGACCGACCGGAAACCCCTGGGTCAATTCAAATGGTTGGCTCATCCAATTGGCTCGTGCGCTGGGTCCCGGCCAGTCCGTCTGGGTCTGCCCCGATCCTCCTGAACAGGGACACTCTTTACGGCCCGAATCCTATGTGCTGGCGGTGGCGGATGCTGGGGCCTATGGAGCCCAGTGGGTGGTCTCACTGGATGATCATTTTCGAAATGCCCTGATTCAAAAAGGGCCCGTAGCCATGTACAGCTGGAAGAAGGTCATGGACTCGTTGTCCTTTTTTCAGAAGAAAAGGGATTGGAAATCGAGCGTTCCTGCGGGAATCTTTGGAGTACTCTCAGATTTCTCAGGCGACAATGAATTCATGGGTGAGGAGATCTTGAACCTTGTCAGCCGCCGTCAACTTCAGTACCGCGTCCTTGAGAAATCCACCTGTTCACCGGCCTCCCTGGAGGGACTAAAGGGAGTCCTCTACCTGGATCAGGGGCCTTCGGATAAGGAACTTCGGAGACTGCTGTTGGCTTTTGCGGCAAAAGGCGGAGTAGTGATCGCTCCTTCCGCCTGGAGAAGGTATGAAACAGGGCGGTCCGTGGAAGTCCTGGACGGGCGCTACCTGGAGTACCGAGTTGGCCAGGGCCGGGTGGCTGTAGCCAGGACTTCCTGGGAAGATCCCTACGCACTGGCGGAAGAAGCACATCTCTTGCTCAGTCGGCGGCATGACCTCGTGCGTGTCTGGAACGGGCTGGCGATTGGCTGTTATGTAGCTGGAAAGCAGAGCGGAGATCCGACACTGTTACAGTTGCTCGATTACGCCGGCTGGGAAAGCAACGGCGCCGTGTCGGTCTGGATGAAGCATTCTGGAAATTCTGCCCAATTCTGGACTCTTTCATCAGAATCTCCTGCTCGCATTGAAGGTGCCAGCATCAATGGAGGGATGGAATGTCATCTGCCACGATTTTCTGTATATGCGGCCCTGGCCCCGGTGGAGAACCCGACGGTCACTGAAAAGCACTGACTTCCGCCGGTGTATTGGAGCACCCACATTGCACCGTGGCCCTCTCCCGGGGGAGCAGGTGCCCCGGCACTCAGGGAACGAGAGGACCGGCTCGGGCGAAAGGGAGTAGGACGAGAGCTGAAGCTCGTCAGATGTCACTCAATGGTTCAGTATTTAAGAGGTGTCTCCAAAGCGGGAGGAGAAAATGGAAGAGAGCCTGAGCCGCAGACAATGGATCAGGATTGCCGGGATGGGGGTAGCTGGCATGGGTATACCTCACTCGGTCCAAACAGGTCTTAGTACCGGGACACCTCCCTCTGCCCCGGTGGCTGTCGCCAGATGCCCGGACTATGGAAACGGGCTGTTACCCACTCTCAACCGGATGATGGATCAACTGGGGGGTCTGGCGAGCCTGGTGCGCGGAAAAACCGTGGCCGTCAAGCTGAACTTGACAGGAGGTCCGGAATCGCGTGTCGGACATACGCTGGTAGGCTCGGCGCAATGGGTTCATCAAAACCTGATCGGGGCGACTGTCCATTTGATGGGAAGAGCAGGTGCTCGAAGGATTCGCCTGCTGGAGTCCGCTTTCGGGACCGACGAACCCTTGGAGGAATTCCTGCTGCACGCCAACTGGGAGCCTCGTGATCTCGTTACTGCGGCCCCCGTTGTGGAATTTGAGAACACGAACTATCTGGGGAGAGGAAAGAAATACTCACGCCTCTGGGTTCCCGGCGGAGGCCTCATGTTTCGTGGCTTCGACCTGAATCATTCCTATGAGGACTGCGACGTTTTTGTGTCCCTGGCCAAGCTAAAGGAACATGCCACGACCGGGGTGACTCTCTCCATGAAGAACTGTTTCGGGATCACACCCTGTACTATTTACGGCGACGGGGCAGACGCGGAGGGACCGAGTCTCAGGGCGCGCGGGGGACGAGCGATGATTCACACCGGCTATCGGCAGCCTTCCCGAAGCGCCCCCTCTGAAAATCAGCCCGGAGTCTCCAAGGAGGGTGGTTACCGGGTGCCACGGACGGTAGTGGACCTTGTGGCCGCCCGTCCCATTCACCTTTGCATCATCGACGGGATTGAAACCATGTATGGAGGCGAGGGGCCCTGGATTCAAGGAGTTGGAGTAGTTAGGCCGGGTGTGCTGATCGCCGGACTCAACCCGGTCAATACCGACGCCGTCGCCGCTGCCTTGATGGGATTTGACCCCAAGGCTGACCGTGGGGTTCCCCCCTTCGAAGATTGTGACAGTACCCTGAAGCTGGCGGAACGGAAAGGCTTGGGAACCTGTGACCTGCAGCAAATCGAGGTCGCAGGCACTCCGATTGCCCAGGCCCGGCTGCCTTTTCGGTCGCTTCGCCAGCGGCAGCGCACTTAACCCCGTATGGAATATCCCAGGCTTCGCCCTGTCGAGACCTTTCCCGTCGAGCATGGTGGCGAGAAGTTCGTCGGGCTCCGTGATCCGCTCAACTTGGCCGAAAAGGTTTTGTTTCTGCCC
>JBGPHY010000032.1:0-18110 GCA_041484625.1 Terriglobia bacterium
CTCTTAAGGGACAAAGAACAGTTCTGAAACTCAAGAAAGCCGTCTCCCCCAAGCACAGAATTGTGACCTCCAAGGAGCCTGCAGCTGCAGTAACCCGGAAGTTGCGACCGCCCGTGACCTCTTTGCCAAAGGTAAAGGCGCCGATATCAAAGTCCAAGGGAAGTGCGGTCAATCATGTCAAGTCTGCGGCCCTGAAACAGTACGAGTCTGCCATAAAGATGATGTATTCTCAGAATTTCGAGGGAGCCAGGACCGCATTTGAGAGAATCCTCGAAGCTAACCCGGAGGACAAGGAAATCCAGGAAAGAGTGAAGCTCCATTTGAGGCTTTGTGAGCAGAAGATGGCCCGCAAACCTTCCTCTCCTAGAACCCTGGAGGAGCACTATGATCTGGGGGTAGCGCTAATGAATCAGGGCCGCTTCTACGAAGCTCGGGAGCAGTTCCAAAAGGCCCTGAAGATCAATTCCAAGTGCGAGTTTGCAATTTACGCTCTAGCCTCTTTGAGTAGCCGGATGGGGGATTTAGAGGGGGCCATTTCCAGCTTGAAGACAGCTATCCAGCTCAGATCTGAGAACCGCATCCTGGCTCAGCACGATTCCGACTTCGAACCTCTGTCTCAGGACACCCGCTTTCTTTCTCTCGTTTTTCCTGAACGACTGACGGCCGGCACGTCTTGAATTCAGAGTGGTCCCGGGAAAGACCTGCATGATCTAAAGCTTCCTGCCCGGAGGCCCGAAAATATTCTTGTGAATACCCAGCAATTGCCGAAGGTCAAAATTGTCTCCATTGGTGGCGGTTCGGGGCTCTCTCATCTGCTGCAGGGGTTGAAGCATTTTGTGTCCAAATCCCGCCGCGCCGATTTCGGCCCAAGAAGCCTTGTCGCGATTGACCAACTCACTGCCGTGGTCACGGTGACGGATGATGGCGGCAGTTCGGGGCGACTTCGGGAAGAATTCCAAATCCCGCCGCCGGGTGACATTCGCAAGTGCCTGGTGGCACTCTCAGAAGATGAGCTTCTCATGTCCCGGCTGTTCAAGTACCGGTTCAGGAGCGAGGGTGATCTGCAAGGGCACAGTTTCGGAAACCTGTTTCTGACCGCGCTGACCAATGTCACCGGAGATTTCGTGGAAGCCATCCGGGTGTCCAGCGAGGTCCTCGCCATTCAGGGCCGGATCCTCCCGTCGACAATGGCCGATGTTCGTCTCATCGCAGAGCTGGAGAACGGCGCGGCCATTTTCGGGGAATCCCTAATCGGACGCTCCCCCGCTCGAATCCAGCGCGTGTCCATTTTCCCCGACAGTTGCGATCCCTTGCCCGAGACGCTGGCAGCCATTTCCGAGGCCGACATCATTACGCTCGGTCCTGGCTCTCTCTACACCAGCCTGCTGCCCAACCTCCTGGTGAAGGCTATCCCTGAGGCCATCCGGGGCTCTTCTGCCACCAAGGTTTACATTGCAAACATCATGACCCAACTCGGAGAGACGGTGGGCTTCTCAACCTCAGACCACCTGAAAGCCATCCGAGAACACACTTCGGATTTCCCCTTCAACTATGTCCTCTGCAACCTCTCCCCAATTTCCACAGCCCAAAAGGACAAGTACCTCGAAGAAAACGCTGCGCAGATTGAATTGGACCTTGAGGGGATGAGGGCCTTCGGGGTAAAAATTGTTCTGAAAGATCTGCTGGCCGACGACGAAAAGGTCCGGCACGACCCCGACAGGCTGGCCCGCGCCCTGTTTGAGATTCATCTCTCCGACAGGGAATCCAGCCTGGTCAACCAATTCAGCATGGAACCTGTACTGTGAACCCACTGCGTATCCTGATCATGGCCGCTGGCAAAGGGACCCGATTTAAATCGTCCTGGCCCAAGGTCCTGCACCGGCTGGCGGGCCAACCGCTGGCGTCTTACGTCATCACAACAGCACAGAGCCTGAATCCCGAGGCCATCGGCATCGTGGTCGGCCAGGATGCCGAAAAAGTTCGTTCGGCCCTGGCTGATGATTCGATTCATTTCGTCGAACAATCGCCGCAGCTCGGCACCGGGCATGCCGTTCAGGTGGCGAAGCCCTTTTGGGGCCCGGGTGATGGAACCCTCATGATCCTCTCGGGTGATGTCCCCTTGATCTCCTGTGAAACCCTGAAGGCGCTGGTGGAGTCTCACTTCCAGAGTGGGTCCAGTGTCACTCTGCTGTCCACCAGGCTGGACGATCCCACGGGCTACGGCCGCGTGGTCCGGGATGCGTCGGGAGAAGTGGTACGCATCGTGGAGCAGAAAGATGCCACTCCCGAAGAGAGGATAATCCAGGAGGTGAATACGGGAATCTATTGCTTTAAGACTCCCGACCTGGCCGGGGTGATCGATCTGCTTTCGGCCGCTAACTCACAAAAGGAGTATTACCTGCCTGAGTGTGTGGGACTGCTGAAAGCCAGGAACCAGCCCGTGAGTGCCGTGCTCTGCGGCAATCCGGTCGAGGTCGCCGGAGTGAATAGCCGCGTGGAACTGGCCCAATTGGAGCAGATTCTCCGAGAGCGAAAAACCAGGGAGCTGATGAGGGAGGGGGTGACCCTGATCGACCCTTCCTCCACCTATATTTCACCCAATGTTACGATCGGACCCGATACCGTGATCTATCCCAACGTCTACATTGAGGGAAATTCTCGGATTGGCCGGGCCTGCCAGATTTATCCCAATGTCCGGATTACTCAATCGGTATTGGAGGACCGAGTCCTGGTGCTGGACTCATCGGTGATCGTCAACAGTCACATCGAGTCGGAGAGCCAGATCGGGCCGTTCGCCCACCTGCGTACCGATGTCGAGATCGGCAAAAAGGTTCGGATCGGCAATTTTGTCGAGTTGAAAAAAACCTCCGTTGGGGATGGGTCCACTGCCGCTCATCTCAGTTACCTGGGCGACACCCAGGTCGGGCGCAAGGTCAACGTGGGCGCCGGGACCATTACCTGTAATTATGACGGGATCCAGAAACACCGGACGGTGATCGAGGATCATGTGTTTATTGGCAGCGATTCCCAGTTGGTGGCGCCAGTTACTGTGAAGGAAGGAGCTTATGTCGCCGCCGGTTCCACGATTACCGAAAAGGTCCCCAAGGACGCGCTGGCCATTGCCAGATCTCCGCAGGTGATTAAACCTGACTGGGCCAGGAAACGAAGAGAGAGCCTCAAGAAAGGATAACCTCGATGTGTGGAATCGTGGGTTACCTCGGCAGGAAGGCCGTGGTTCCAGTACTGGTGGAAGGCCTGAAGCGCCTGGAATACCGAGGCTATGATTCGGCCGGCATTGCCGTTGTCAACGGCGATCAGATGCAGGTGCGGCGGGCCTCAGGGAAACTGAAGAACCTGGAAGAGGTGCTGGTCAACAACCCTTGCCAGGGCAGTTACGGCATCGGCCACACCCGCTGGGCCACCCACGGAAGACCCACTGAAGAGAATGCTCATCCTCACCGCGATTGCCGAGGCAAGATCGTGGTGGTCCACAACGGCATCGTCGAGAACTACCTCACTCTCAAGAAGACTCTCATCAGTGAAGGCCACACCTTTGTGACCGAGACCGACACCGAGGTGATCGCCCACCTGGTGGAAAAGTACTCAGCCCAGTCCAGAGGTCCTCTAGAAGAAGCGGTCCGCAAGACCCTGAAGGAGATTACGGGCATCTACGCGGTGGTGATTATCTCGGTTCACGATCCTGAGAAGATTGTCGCAGCCCGCCTGGGCCCCCCCCTTGTGATCGGTTTGGGGCAGGACGAATACTTCGTCGCTTCCGACATCCCAGCCATCCTGGCTCACACCCGTGACATTGTCTTCCTCGGAGATCACGAAATAGCTGTGCTCACCCCCCGGGGTGTCATGCTGAGCACGCTGGACGCGGAACCCGTTGAACTCCATCCCCAGCGCATCACCTGGGACCCGATCATGGCCGAAAAGGGCGGCTACAAGCATTTCATGCTCAAGGAAATCCACGAACAGCCGCGCGCAGTACGGGATACGACGCTGGGCCGGATTTCCCGAGACACCGGAAAGGTGATTCTGGACGAGATGAAAATCCCTGAACAGGAGATGCGCAGCCTGGAAAATGTGCGAATTATCGCCTGCGGGACCAGCTGGCATGCGGCGCTGACCGGGAAGTTCATGATCGAGAGCCTGGCTCGAATTCCCGTGGAGGTCGATTATGGATCCGAGTTTCGCTATCGCGACCCGGTCGTTCCTCCCCATACCCTGGCCATCTTGATTACTCAATCGGGAGAAACGGCGGATACTCTGGCGGCCCAGAAAGAAGTCAAGCAAAAGGGGGCCCGCAACATTGCAGTCTGTAACGTGGTGGGCAGTATGGTCACCCGCGAGGCGGATGGGGTGCTCTATACCCATGCTGGTCCCGAGATCGGGGTGGCCGCCACCAAGAGCTTCACCTCCCAGCTGACCGCTCTCTATCTATTCGCCCTCTACCTGGCCGATCTGCGCGGGACGCTGACGCATGACCAGATTCAAGGATATATCGAGGATCTGGCCAAGCTCCCCCATAAAATCGATTCCATCTTCGGTAAGATCGAGTATCTCGACGAGCTCTCCAAGGCCTTTTTCCGGCACACCCAGTTTCTCTTCCTGGGCCGCGGAATTCATTATCCGGTCGCCCTGGAAGGGGCTTTGAAGCTCAAAGAGATTTCTTACATCCACGCGGAGGGCTACCCAGCCGGAGAGATGAAACACGGACCGAATGCGTTAATTGACGAGACCTTGCCAGTCGTCGTGGTGGCCACCAGCAACATCAATAACCCACGGTCCATTCAGCTTTTTGAGAAGACCCTCAGCAACATCAAGGAAGTGAAAGCCCGCGAAGGCATTGTGATCTCGGTGGTCACACCCTTCAACAAGGAAGCCATCGAAGCCTCTGACTACCACATTGAGGTCCCGCCCTCGAACGATTTCCTTTTGCCCATCCTGGAGATTGTACCTCTGCAGCTATTGGCCTATTACATTGCCATCCGTCGCGGCTGCGACGTCGACCAACCCAGGAATCTCGCCAAGTCGGTCACGGTTGAATAAGCGCTAAACAGGGCCAGCTCTCTATACCGAGACGATCGAATCTGTCGGCGAGGGCATGGAGTCGTACCTCGGCAAGAAGCAGGCATTCACGATTAAGATCGATGGAGACAAACTCGTTCAGTCGGGGAAGCTTTCCGATGGGCTCCAGATCGAGGAAGTATGGCAACGGGTTAAGTGAGGACACACTGCGGGTGCGCCTTCTCAACAAAGTAGCTTGAGCCGACAGTCCCCCTGCATTCCAGCATAACGCATTGTGGGTCCCCCGGTTCGTCATGCCGAGAATGGAAGAGTCATGGATGCCTGTTGAAAGTCCGCTTTTTCCCTCGACCTCACCACGGATTGTGGTCTACTCCGACCTCAGAGCAATCATGGGGTCAACCTTGGCGGCGCGGCCTGCCGGGAGAGCCGCAGCGACCAGAGTGGTTGCGAGCATGACGAGAGCAACCAGCGAGTACGTCAGCGGATCCATGGGCTGGGTACCGTAAAGCAGACTCATCATCACCCGCGACAGGGCAAGGCTCACCACGGTACCGATTGCTATCCCGGCCCCGGCAAGACGAGATCCCTGTCCTAGCACGAGTCGCAGCAAACCAGAAGGCGAAGCGCCAAGAGCCATCCGGATGCCAAATTCGCGCTGTCTTTGATTGACCGAGTAAGCCATGAGGCCGTAAATCCCAAGGGCGGCGAGTAAGAGAGCCAGCCCGGCAAATCCGCCCATCAAACGAAGGTTGGCACGCTGGGAAGACGTAGTGTCTCGCACGATTTGTTCCATCGTCTTCGCGCGTGAAATGATGCCATTATTGTCTACCGACAGAATGGCGTTTCGCACCTCCTTGACCAACGCAGCGGGATTTCCTGAAGTTCGCACAACGATGGTTTCCTCATTGAATGGATGCTGCCAGGGGGAAAAGTAAAATTCGGGTACGGGGGCCTGGTCCAAGCCACGTTGACGTGAATTGCCGACGACGCCCAGCACAATCACCCAAGGGCCCTGAAGCGAGGGAGGGCCAAAGCGGAAGCGTTTCCCGACCGGATCCTGGCCGGGCCAAAAACGCCTGGCCATCTCCTGGCTGACCACACACACGAAGCGAGTGGAGCGAAACCATTCCAGCAAACGCTCGATGTCCCACCCCGTAGCATCCGGCACGCCACCGTCGGCGGCAGAATAAAGGCGACCTTTCAAGAGCCGAATGCCCATGGCGGAAAAATAGCCCGGAGTGGCGGAGTGATAATCGGCATTGGGCATGGCCCCCGAGGAGGGTGGAATGTATCCTTCGGGTTGGATGTCAGCATTGGAATTCGAGCCAGACATAGGCAGGAAACTGATGACTCCGGAGGCCTGCACACCCGGCAACTGGCCCACCTGACGGACCATCTCGTCAAACTTCTGCGAAATCTTTGGGGAAAATCCCTGCTGGAAATCGCCTGGCACAGTTACCTGCACGGTGAGAATCCCACTGGTCCGAAAGCCTGGATCTTCGTTCATCAACCGGATGAGGCTTCGGACCAGCAATCCGGTACCCACCAGCAGCACCAGAGCCAGCGCCACTTGCGAGATGACCAGCGCGTTCCGGAGGCGATAACGGCCACCCCCCTGCATGGAAGTTCTGCCCCCTTCTTTCATAGCGCCCATGGTATCGACACGCATTAGCTGGAGAGCCGGAACCAGGCCAAATAACAGGGCTGTAAAGATCGAAACAACCAAGGTGAAGCCCAGGACTCGCCAATCGGGAACGGTCAGGCCAGGTCCGAGAGACTCGGGGACCAGCCACATCAACGCCTCCACGCAAATGGGGGCCATCAGCAAGCCGAGCAGCCCACCCAACAGGCCCAGCGCGGAGCTTTCAACCAGCAACTGCCGCACAATCTGTCCACGGCCCGCTCCGAGGGCCACCCGAATCGCAATCTCCTTTTCCCTGGAAACTGCCCGGGCCAACATCAGGGTGGCCACGTTGACACAGGCAATCAGTAGCAGGAATGCCACGGCACCGAATAAAATCAGCAAGGTGTGACGCGCCCAGCCGGAAACCCATTCATGCAGGGAAACCATGGATACGCCATTTCCCTGGTTGCTGCCCGGGTATTGCCGCTCCAACTGCGCAGCAATCTCTTTCAGTTCAGCGAGCGCCTTTTCCATGGTCACACCGGCCTTGAGGCGGCCGATGACAGAAGCGCCATTGTGTTGTTCCCGCATCCACGACCCCAAGGCCTCGGCATTAGGAGCTACAGGGACGTAAACCTCAGCTTGTTCATGATAGGGGAAGTCGGGCAAAACCCCGATGATTGTGTAGATTCGTTCTTCGAGTGTAATCGTCTTGCCGAGGATGCCAGGATCGCCACCACAACGCGTCTTCCAAAAACCTCGAGCTAACACCGCTACTAGAGCTGCGCCCTTCCTGTCTTCGGGCTCCGCAAACAGACGTCCTATTGAAGCTTGTACGTGGTAGGTTGAGAAAAAATTGCCTGAAGCAAAAGCCACGGGAATGCGTTCCGCACCGGCCTCACCTGGCAATGTTTGCGAAAATATGGCGGCATAGGCCAGAGAATCGAAGGACTGGCTCATTTGGCACCAGTCCTGGTAGTTCGGGTAAGAGGGGCTCATTCCTCCCCCATTTTTTGTTTCCTGAATCTCCACCAATCGATCGGGCTCGTCAAACGGCAGCGGCCGCAGCAGGACTTTGTTGATCACGTTGAACAGCGCGGTGTTTGCTCCAATTCCGAGAGCGAGAACGGCGCAAACCACCATTGAGAAGATAGGGTTCCGCTTGAGTCCACGCCAAGCATCCTTCAGATCCAGGTGAATAATTCCATCCATCCCCTTATGCACCTCCGCTCATGAGACGCGCATTCCCCCCCCCCCCAAGTCCAGGACATATCTGCCCGAAAACCTGTCTCCCCCAGCCACCTGCCAGTTCATTGCGGTGTATCATCGTATTTTTTCGGTGTGGGCAAAGGCTTTGGGAAATTGCCCGCACACTGGGTATAGCAATCCGTCCGCCATACAAAAGAATCCATAACTAGTTCATGGTAAAGATTCATCTTGGCACACGCTCGGTGATATCGATTCTTGAATGTCTATTTTTGGGATTTGTTCGTACCGATAACAAACAGCGACCATAGGGCCCCTTGTCAATTTCTTACTGTCTTCCGACGCCTCCGGTGACGGAAGCCGGGCTAGCGGTCGACCCGCACCGTCATCTTGTCCATAACATCGCGGTCGAGCTCGTAACCCAGTCCCGGTTTTGTGGGTGCGGGTACGAATCCCTCCTTGTCGATACGGATCCTGTCCTTGAAATAAGGCTGGTCGGTAATGCCCTGCGGCTGGGTCATCTCGAACCAGACGTTATTGGGCATTGCCAGCTCACAGTGGAAGTGGACAGCATGGTCCAGAGCAGTGCCCCAGTTGTGTGGCTGGCATTCCATTCCGAAACACTCGGCCAGTCGGGCAACCTTCATACCCCCGCTGATTCCGCCGATATTGTCCACGATGAACCGCACTATATCACACGCCCCCCGGCGAATGTAGGCAGCATAGTCGTACGGCGAAAAGATGAACTCTCCAATTGTTACCGGCAGATCCAGAGCCTCCGCCAATTGCGCCAGGCCTTCCATATCGCTAGTGGGTATGGGATCTTCATAGGAGACATAGTTCAGTTGATCCAGCACGCGGCCCACCTTGAACGCCTCGTCGCGGGTATAGGCACCTACACGATCGAACAAAAGCGCATAGCCGTCGCCGGCATGTTTGCGGACGGCCATTGCCACCTCGATATCCAGCCGGTAGTCGACGGCGTCATTTTTCAACCACGGTGGGTGGATCTTGTACGCTGTGAAACCGTCTGCCTTGGCTTGTGTCAAATCCCCGATAAAATCCTCCACGGTATCGAGGTGCTGGGAACTTGCATAGGCACGCACCCGCTCCCTGTAGGCTCCGAGAAGCCGATACACCGGAAGGTTGACTGCTTTGCCCAATATGTCCCATAGACAGTTATCGATGGCCGAGGCATAGGAGGATTGGCCCAGGCGGCGCTTGCTCGGTTCCCATTGGGAAGTGATGGCAGGCAGATCCAAAATGCTCCTGCCCACCAACAAGGGCTTGGCGTATTCCAACCATCCCAGATTGCTCCAGTTCGGGTGGAAATACCGAGTAGCGAGAGTGTAATTTCCTTCAATTCCACTGTGGGTCACGACCGAGGCGAGTTGCTGGGTGCTCCCGCTAACTGCTCTGCCTGGCTGGGCCTTCAGCACATAGACCTTGACCTCTTTGATAGTGAGGTCGTCTGGCTTGATTCCGGAAGACTGAACAGCAAAGCAAGCTGGGCTGGGCATGGCCCACGCTGCTATGCCTGTCGCCGAAAGACCGAGAAAACTACGGCGGGATTCATGAAGTGATGACATTGGCTCTCCTATTCCGTACCTGCTTCATCATGCCTTTAAGTACGGCTTCATCAGGTCCAGGATTTTGCGCAGCACCTGCTTGGCGGTATCGTCGAGCGGAAAACGATTTTCCATTCCCCCCGAGGTCAACATGGCGGCAGATGGAGTTCCAGCCAGCGGCGCTCCTCGCGGCCCCCGGTCCCGCAGTCGGTATGTTTTGAACACTCCCCGCAGGTACAGAATGTACTTCATGCCTTCGTCGTAAGTGGTAATTTCGTTGATCAGCACTGCCGCGTTTCCGAACGTTTCTAAGGCTTCCCTCTCCTTGCCTTCGTGCCAAAGGTTCCAGGCAGACGCGTAAATGTCGGCAAAGGACGCCGCCGGCATGCTCCCGGAGAATCCGCGGATCATTTCATCGATCAGGGTCCGCCCGTGTGATCCGGTGAAGACTTTAAGCTGGTCATTGCTCTTCTCGCGCAAGGTCGAAATACGTGCCAGAGGCTGTCCTGCTTCGTCCTTTATGTACCGCAGGGTAGGAATGCTACGGTACATTTCCAGGATCAAATCGACGCTCAGCGTTCCTACTGCCTGCACGAAGAGCGGGAGTTCAGTCGCGCGGCCCACCTCCTTGTAATACTCCAGGAGTGCCTTCGGATCGTTCTGGTTGGCGGGCGGAAGCGAGATGATTGCATCGGCGCCCACTCTCTGGGCGTGTTTCGCGTATCTCACGGCAGCGGCGACGGTCGGCCCTTGCACACCGATGACGATTGCTGGCCGCAGCTTCTTCCCCACGGAAGCGATGGCCTCCGCGCCTTCCAGGCGCTCCGCCTCGGTGAGTGTCTCCCATTCACTAGCCAACTGCGGCCAGACGAAACCGTGTACTCTACCCCGGTCAATAAAGCGCACTTCTTCCACCAGAGAATCCAAGTCCAGCATGTTCGACTCGGTGAACGGAGTCTGCGCAATTGGAAAAATCCCCCGCAGCGGCTTTGACCCAACATTTTGGGAAGCCGCCATGCGGCCCGGCGGAAAAGCCAGGCTACCGGCCCCTGCACTCAGGATTCGCAGGAACTCACGCCTTCCTTGACCCGGGAACTTTTTTCTCATTGGGACCGCCCCCTTGGGAAGTGTCTCCCTTTAGCAACGCAACTTCAATCCAGACTGAAACCTTAAAGTCAACCCCGGGGTTGCATGGCACGAAATCCAACCCTTTCAGGGTTACGGCGCGGGGGGACCATTTCCGGGGGTTGACGCGTGCCGCATCAACCCCCGGCTGAGGAAGCGAACAAGATTCATGATTACTCCAGCCCCCAAACTTCAGGTGTAGCCAATTCGATGCTGTTGCCTGCGGGATCGCGGAAATAGACAGACTGTCCGCCTTCCGGCCAGGCGATCTCTGCTTCAATGGCTACTCCGTGCCGCTCTATATGATCCCTCCAGGCGAGTAATTCGCCAGCGGGGACTCGGAAGGCCAAGTGGCCTTGTCCCCGAGCCCCATGCAGGGGGACGTTCCGGCCATTGACATAAGTGGGCTCAGTGCTGGTCGTGTCAGGGTTGAAGAGCAAAAGCATTCCCTGGCCGCACCGGAAAAACACGTGGCGACCCGGCTCGCGGAAGCAACGATCCAGTCTTAAGACCCGTGAGTAGAAGTTTTCAGCAGCCTCGAGGTCGGGGCAATACAGGGCGGTTTCCAGGATCCCTTCAAGCTTCATAAACTCCTATCCTCTTTGTTGGTTCGGCGAGCGTCCCGGGAGCCTTTGATGATTGCACGAAGCAGCCATGAAGGGCGGATAGATGGAGTCTTGATCAGGTTTCTACCTGGTATTGTCGCAACTTGTTGAGCACTGACTGGGGAGCTTCCACTTCGAGGTAGATCTGGTCACCCACGTAGGACTTGTGAAGGAGTCGACCACTGGAGTGCAGTTGGGAAAGGATGGCCCCGTGTTTGTGCCCAAGTCGAAGTTTCACTGTCACCAGGGGATCGGAACGTAGGTTCTCGTCCACTGCTCTCAAAAGGGAGTCGATCCCTGTTCGTTGAGTTGCTGAAATGTAACAGCTGTTCGGCCCGGCATTTCTGAGTGCGTCTGTGACCAGATCCATCTTGTTGTAGACCTCGATCAGCGGCTTTGAGGCAACTTTCAATTCGTCCAGAATCCGCATCACCGATTCTCTCTGCTGGCGGTAGTGCGAACTGGATAGATCGATGACGTGCAAGAGTAGATCGGCCTCGGCGATCTCTTCCAGGGTTGCCCTGAAAGCGGAAACCAGGGCCGGAGGAAGTTTGTTGATGAAACCCACGGTGTCAGAAAGGATCACTTCACGGTGAGAGGGAAGCCGGACGCGCCGCAGCAAGGGATCCAGGGTGGCAAAGAGCTGGGGCGAGGCATAGGTGGAAGCTTGAGTGAGGCTGTTGAACAGGGTCGACTTGCCTGCGTTGGTGTAACCCACCAGCGAGATGACCGGAACGGGAATCGAAGAACGGAAGGATCGGTGCAGGTGACGATGGGAACGGACGTGCTCCAGATCGAGCTTGATCTTGTGTATGCGGTGGCGGATTTTCCGTTGATCGGTCTCCAGTTTTGTCTCACCGGGACCGCGCGTGCCGATGCCGCCGCCGAGTCGGGACAGCTCGACGCCTCGCCCGGCCAGGCGGGGAAGCAGGTAATTCAACTGGGCCAGTTCTACCTGCAGCTTACCTTCCCGAGTTCGAGCCCGGCGTGCAAAGATATCGAGGATCAATTGAGTCCGATCGATCACTTTGCGATCGATCGCCCTTTCCAGATTCCGTTGCTGGGCGGGAGAGAGATTCTCGTTAAAGATGACGGCTTCTCCCGAGAGGGTCGCGCAAGCCTGTCTCAGCTGTTCGAGTTTGCCCCGGCCGATGAAGTAGGCCGGATCGATCCGCTCGCGTACCTGGGACATCTGTCCTACCACTTCTCCTCCTGCCGAAGCGGCCAGAGAGCCCAGTTCCTGCAACGAATCTTCTACTTCCGGAGAGCCGGCGTTTGACTTCGCTGCGCGGGGTGAGGACTTCAAAGAGAACCCGACCAGCACCACTCTTTCTGGAGGAGGAACACTCATGTGGAATGTTCAGCTGTCGTTCTCTGCCGCGGCCGCGTGGGCCGACATGGCATAAGATTTCCCGGCAACCACCGTGGAAATGGCATGCTTGAAGATTAGCTGGTCCTGGTTATTGATTTCCAGGATGACAGAATATTTGTCAAAGCTCTTGACCTTGCCGGTCAGTTTCACTCCGCTCATCAGGTAGAGGGTGACCACGGTCTTGTCTTTGCGAACGTTATTCAAGAAGACGTCCTGAATGTTCTGCACCTGCTTTTCCATAGAGATTAAGATCCTCACTCGATCGGAATATTGAGAAGCAAGAGACTACATTCTAACACCGTTGGCAACACGTTTACACTGAACTCCCGGCATTTTGGCGAATAAAGGGAATCTGAATCAGGTATCGAAAACTTTCGATAAAGGCACGGGTCCTGGCCAGGGCGGCACTCTGGACGGAAGGTTCTCCCCCGAAGCCGTTTAGCCAAAGCACGTCCGGCTCCTTGCGAAACCAGGTCAGCTGTCGCTTGGCGTAGCGCCGCGTTTCCCTTTGGGTCAGATCCAGTGCTTCATCCAGGCTCAGTTCTCCCCGCAAATGCCGAATGACCTGGGAGTATCCGAGTGACTGCAGTGCCTTCAGCTGTGCTTGATACCCCTGTTGTAGGATCGACCGAACCTCTCCCACCAGGCCGGCTGCAAACATCTGCTCCACTCTCCGGTCAATGGCTGAATAGAGCATCTCTCGGGGAGGATTTAAGCCGATTTTCAGGAGACTAAATCCCCTCAAGGGTTCCCGCCCCGCGCCGAAGTGCCAGGAGATTGGCTTGGAGGTGAGGAAGAAGACCTCCAGTGCGCGGATCACCTTGGATTTGTCTTGGGCTGAGATCTTCGTCGCCGATACCGGGTCCACTCGCAGGAGGATTCGATGAAGGTGCTGGGTACCCTTGCGTTCGGCCAGTTGGTTCATTCGATCCCGGAGTTCCTCCGACCTCCGGGGACCGGTAAACAATCCCATGAGCAAAGCCCTCAGGTACAGACCGGTGCCTCCCACGACAATGGGAAGATGACGCCGTTCCCGGACCTCTGCCAGGACCTCCCTCCCTCGTCGGAGGTACTCTCCGGCCGTAAAGTGTTCGTCAGGATTCACAATATCCATCAGGTGGTGAGGAATCTCCCCCCGCTCCTGAGGGGTTGGCTTGGAAGATCCGATATCCAACTGGCGATAGACCTGGACCGAGTCGCAGTTGACAATCTCACCGCAAAACGATCGGGCCAACCTTATCGCCAGGCTGGACTTTCCACTGGCAGTCGGCCCCAGGATAACAACCAGTGGGGCCTTCATTGCGGAAAAAAGAAGTATCTCAATAACATATAGATGAGGATGAGGGTCGCCACCATGCAGATTCCCCGTTGCTGTCCACGTGAAAGATTCATCTTAGCAGAATACTCACAAGCGGATGTTGTAAAGATAGATGAACTGGAGAGTCAACCGCGCACCCGAAAAACCCTGCGGGAAGTTAGGAAACGGTTCTGAAAGCTTGATGGAAGAGATGGCCGCCCGGTCGTAGGGAGACATGCCGGCGCTCCTTACGACCTCCAGATTCTCGACCTTTCCATCACGGCGAACGTCGAAAATGAGGACTACTCTCCCCTGGAGTCCGCTTCGAATCACTTCAGGAATCACGGCAAACCAGTTGTCACGCACGCGGAAAAAGAGGATTCTCAGCCAGGAGGAGAAATCGACGCCCTGGGCATCGCTTAGAATGGAAGGCTCATCCAGGGAGAAATCGGGCATACGCTTGTCAATACGGGGCGGTCCGCCAAGCCCGGGACTCCCCCCTCCCAAGCCGCCACCACCTTTCCGTGCTTTATCCAGTGAACTCTGGATGGAGGCTCCGGGAACTTCGAGTCGAGCCACCAGATCACGCAGGTTTGACTTGGCTCCAGACGATTCCGGTTTCTTCCCCTCGGTTCCCGCTGGGTTTCCGCCCGGTTTGCCTTCCTGTTGGGCCACAAGGGATTGTTGGGAATCGGGCAGGACTGTTTTGCCATTTACCTGCGCCGGCACGGTGCTAGGTTTTGGCGCGACGCCCTGTGGAGCAGGTTCCTCCTTCTTCTCCGGCTGAGGGGCCTGAAGCCCTTTGGGGCCAACCAGCGGTGGACTGGTTTGCGCCGGGGGTTGCCGGCGAGGGGGCGCAGTGATCCTGGGCCGTGCGAAGAGTTTCTGATAGTCAGGGGGAAGTGCCAGGTAGCCGAGCTTTTGGGAATTTTCGAGAAGGTCCAATTCGCGCCGGAGTTGAGGTGTTTTGCCTCGAGGGAGCAGGTACCGTGGCCCTACCACGATCAAGATGACAGCCACCAGGTGAAAAACCACGGAGGCCAGGAAGGCTTCGCGCTTGCGTCGGAAGCTTCTCTCATCACCGGTCTGCAGTAGCAGATGAAGCTCGTCATCTATGGGCATATTGTACTGGGCCGGTCAACTGCTGTCCCGAGGAGGAATCCGAGGGGTGTTCAATACCCCCAACGGAATATCCACAGAGCTGGTATGCTCTTGAATCCTCTCCACCACCATCTGTCCCAGTTCCAACGCCAGCTTGCTGTCCTGACCCGTGACCAGCGGCTTACTGCGGGTTCGGACTGCCTCGAGGAAAGCCTCTATTTCGACCTTCAAAGGCTCTACCCTGGGTAATTCAATGCGCCGGGGGAGGACCACGGGAGTCCGCCCTCCCTCAGCAACGCCGACACTCACGACCACCACATCCTGGCGGGAGTAGTCGATTGAAATATACTCGCTCGGCTGAAAGAAGCGCAGCTTACGGACTTTTTCCGTACTGACCCGGCTGGCAGTCAGATTCGCCACACACCCGTTGCCGAATTCTATTCTAGCATTGGCTATATCTACCTTAGAACTCAGAATAGGCAAGCCAACCGCGTGAACCGCTTTGACCGGACTCTTGACAAAACTCAGAACGATGTCGAGATCGTGAACCATCAAATCGAACACAACGTCAATGTCCAGGCTTCGCGACGTGAACACTCCCAAGCGATGCACCTCGAAGAAGAGGGGGGTGGTGACCATTTTGCGGACTTCCACGACAGCCGGGTTGAAGCGCTCCAAGTGTCCGACCTGCAGGATCCGATGGTGGGAGTCAGCGGCGGTGATTAGAGCTTCAGCTTGAGGAACGGAGGAGGCAATGGGCTTCTCCACTAAGACGTCGATCCCCCAGCACAGCAGTTCGGAACCTATGCGGGAATGCTCTACGGTGGGAACCGCCAGGCTCACAGCATCGACTTTGCCCAGGAGGTCCCGGAAGGAAGGGAAAAACTCGGTATGGTATTCTCGCGCAACAGCCAAGCCGGTGACGGAGTTCTTGTCAACAACTCCCACCAGTTCAACGCCCTCCAACTGGGAATAGACCCGGACATGTTGACGGCCCAGGTATCCGACGCCGACTACCGCAATCCTAATCCTGTCCATAACCGCCTCTGTTCAATCCCGGGACGGATCCATCGCTATAACACAGATCTTCTGCTGATTGGCAAATTCAATGAGTGGATCCCGGTCAATAAGAAGGGTCTTGTGTGCATCTATCGCCAACACGGAGGCATTGACTTCAGCCATGAGCCTAACCGTGGGCAACCCGATGACCGGCACGTCAAACCGCATATCCTGGTTGGGCTTGCCGACCTTGATCACGCTGATACGCTGGTTGCCGGTCAGACTGGCAGCCCGGCGAATGACTGCATCGGTCCCCTCCATGGCTTCAACCGCGATGCAGGCCTGATCCCGGATCACCAAGGTCTGCCCCAGGTCCAGGCGGGCAATCTCCCTGGCTATTTTTCGCCCATACTGGATGTCCTTTTCCTCTTCCTCGGTGGGTCTCCGCTCGGTCAGCACCCCCGGTTCGGGGAGTAAAGGTTTCAGAAACACGGTGGAATCCAGCAAGGTTATCCCCTCATCAGCCAGGACTCCGGCCACGGCGCCAATCAGCGAATCGGTGTTCCTGGTCCGCAGGCCCGCCAGCAGCTTCAGCATTTTCAGATCTGGCACGATACCGCTGAAGATCTGTTTATGCTTCACTTGTCCTGCCATGATGGCATGGGTGACCTGTTCCTTTTTTAAGGTTGCGATTAGCTTCCCCAATTGCCCCAGGCTTTGCCAGTAGATGGTTTTTGCCACTCCGCCGATCTCGGGCGAAGTCTCTTCCTTAATGGCAACCACCACCATGTCAACTCCCCGGCTGCGAGCTGCTTCCAGTACCAGGAAGGGAAACCTCCCATTACCGGCGATAAGTCCGTATCGTTCCATTTGTGGTGTCTGGGGCAAGGGACCCGGGATTGGGGGCAAGCGGCGAGAGAAAATGCAGGGTGAAGGATGAACCGTCTTTCTAATGGCGTGTAAGACTACCCTGCTGCTTCCTTCCTACTTCGGCCTTGTTGCAGCCCCTAATTCCCTGCCTTTTCACTTGATCACTCCACGCTGGCTTTTCTCAATGAACTTGATCAGAACGTCCACCTCCGGACAGCCGATGAACTTCTCTTTCAGAATCTCGAGAGCTTGCGAGGTATTCAGATGGGACTGGATCACCACCCGAAAGGCTGAACGGATTTTTTGAATGGTTTCGGGAGAAAAGCCCTTCCGCTCCAATCCCAGAACATTCACACCGTAATTCTTGGCATCCCTGGCACTCACCGTCTTGGAGTATGGCAGGACGTCTTTGGTGATGACAGAATAACCCCCAACGAACCCATGGGTCCCCACCGTGCAGGACTGATGTACCCCCGAAAAGGCGCCCACCGTGGCATGATCCTCAATGGTTACATGACCCGCCAGGGTTGCGGCATTAGCCAGAATAATGTGATCACCCAGGACACTGTCATGGGCAATGTGGGCGTATGCCATGATGAAATTATGACTGCCGATGACCGTGCGCCCGTTACCCTGGACCGTCCCGCGGTTGACCGTCACGTACTCCCTGAAAACATTGTCGGTCCCGATGAGCAAGCCTGTGTCTTCACCCCTGTACTTGAGGTCCTGAGGAGGAAAGCCTATCGATGAGAAGGGATAAAAGCTGCACCTTTCTCCTATTTCCGTTGGGCCCTCGATGACCACATGAGGGCCCACACAACAACGACTACCCAGAATGACCCTATCCCCAACCACGGCGTATGGCCCCACACTGACGCCTTCTCCCAGGACAGCTTCCGATTTGACGATGGCTGTGGGGTGGATATCCATTTTTTAGCTCCGGTCCACGATGGAGGAAAGAACTTCCGCTTCCGCCACCAGGGTGTCTCCCACAAAGGCTTCTCCCTTGAGTTTTCCGTACCGCGGCCGCAGCTTCAGGATCTCCACCACCAACCGCAACTGGTTGCCGGGGATCACGGGCTGACGAAACCGGACCTGGTCAATCCCAGCAAAATAGAGCAACTTTTTCTCCCGGTCGGGGATGTCTTTAAGGACCAATACTGCTCCCACCTGTGCCATGGCTTCTATGATGAGGACACCGGGCATGACCGGCGCTCCCGGGAAATGCCCCTGGAAGAAAGGTTCGTTGATAGTGACATTCTTGATCCCGACGATCCGTTTCCCCGGTTCCAATTCAGTTATGGCATCC
>JBGPHY010000033.1:0-18058 GCA_041484625.1 Terriglobia bacterium
AACGTCTTTGACGATTTTATTGCAGCGGCGGAATGGCTGATCAAGAAGCAATACACCAAGCCCTCCAGGCTGGCCATTGCCGGCGGCAGCAACGGGGGATTGCTGGTTGGAGCCGCCCTCACGCAGCGTCCCGATCTGTTCGAGGCGGTAGTTTGCCGATACCCTTTGCTCGACATGCTGCGGTACCACCAGTTCCGGGTGGCCCGGTTCTGGGTGCCCGAATACGGATCGGCAGAAGACTTCGAGCAGTTCAAGGTTTTGCTGGCTTATTCTCCTTACCAGCGTGTGAAGCCGGGGACCAGGTACCCGTCCGTCCTTTTAATCAGCGGAGACTCGGACACGCGGGTTGATCCTTTGCACGCCAGAAAAATGACTGCTCTCTTGCAGTCTGCCACTACATCCGGCAAGCCGGTACTGCTCCGCTACGATAACTCAGCCGGCCATGTCTCGGGGGCCAGACCGGTCAGCCGAATCATCCGAGACTCGACGGATGAGCTGTGCTTCTTGATTTGGAGGCTGGGTGAGAGGTTTCGCTGAAGCCGCTATTTCTTGCTGGATTTTTCTAGCTGCAGGGCGAGGACGTCTGAAATGCGCTCGGCGGTTTCCATCGCTGCCTGGATATGCTTGCGTAGGTCCTCGGGGGATTTCTTCAGAATCTCCAGCAACGACGCACCGTATTTTCTAATGGTTCTCAACATCGGCTCTGCGATTTTCCGAAAGCCAGGCTTGGTGGCAGGTTCCTGGGATAACACGTCTTCTGCCTTTTCCAGGGCAACTCGAAACCCGGCCACAGCTTTTGTCAGATCCTGCTCATTTCCCCTGCGCGTCGCCGAGTCAATGATCTTCAATCGTTCCCCGGCAATATTCAGGCAGATTTTGATCTTCTCCTCAGGCGTCTTGGCTTTCTCGACTCCTTGAAGCTCTGAAGCCTCCAGCCCCTGCTGCGAGTCGGAGGATTGAGCAGACCCTACAGTGCCGCGCAGCCCGCCACAGGCTGTCAGCACCAGCACGACACTCATGAACCCTCTCCAAACTTGTTTGTCGCTCATCGTCTCAACCCTTCTAGATTCATTCCTGAACTCGAGTGATGCGAACACCGAAACAGCCGCGAATTCAGCGACCGGACACCTCGGCTTCTTCAAGAATTCTAGCGCAAAGCCAAAACAGGAAGGAAGCAAATTGCAACGTCTCTGAAGCTGAATTCATCCGGAGCCATGCGCCCCTTGTGAATTCAAGACCCCCTTGCCGGCGCAGGCAGAGACTCCATCATTCCCGTTGGTTCAGCGGCCGTGCCCTTTTCCGGTCGGAGCTTGCATCGTCGGTCCCTTTTCGGCTTTGGTCAGGGCCACCGTAATAGTCCCGATGGCGATCCTGGCCTTCATCATGACAGGGACCCTCTCGGAATCGTTGCTGATCCAAACGAACAGCCGTCCCTTGTTTTTAAAAAGCCCGCCAAACACCTTAGGCTCCAATCGGATGGTCTGGAAAGTCCCAGCAGGTGTCTTGATGGATTCCATTGCTTGAGCCTCAACATCCAGGTCGTAGGTCCTGCCGCCATCATTGATGGGGAAGCGCAGAGTCTCTCCGACCTTCAGGGACTTGGAGCGAACAAGATAAAAGGCAGAAATCACATCCTGTACGCAAGGAGGAATCTGGGTTTCCGAATGTTTGGGCGGAACTTCAGGACGATTCAAATCGAGATCGTTCATTCGGGCCAGTCCGGCACGGTGATCGAATGACACCATGGTGGTTCGCTGGCGGCGCCCTTCTTGGATGTTTTTCACAATCTGGCGGGAGCAAAAATCACCCATGTGCACTTGGGATTCAAAGAAATCCACCACTTTGAAGAGCGTGGCCACAATACCGGTGGAACGAACCGTAGCCCGGATTCGGTACAGGTCTTCGTTTTGGGAATGGAATCTTTCCACCAGGCTGAGCGTGGCGATACCGGCATCAAAGACCTTCCAGGAGACCAGGTAGGTGAACTTCTCTCCGATCTGAAAAGGGGAAATGTCCGAGGGAGTCTGAGCCCTCGAAGAGAGTACTTGAGGAGCAGGGCTCGTCCGAAATTCACTCCACGAGCGTGGGAGCAGGGAAGAAAAGACCCAAAGTCCAGCCACGACGGCCAGAGTTTTCGGCAGGGGTCGCCGGCTGACGAACTTCCTGGGACTGCTGTGGTTCATGATGATTCGAGCTCTCATCTCCAACCCTTGGACCGTCGTTCACCGAAAGCCTCAAGGTGAGGAACGCCACAACGATTCCTTACTTCAGGCAAGCCGGATTTTCAGCACTAAGACAATAACAGCCCCGAGAAATCCCAGCAGTGCCTTGTACTCCCGATTTCTCCAGTACCGTTCGATACTAAAACGACTGTTCCCCAGGTCTGCATTCCAGACCCTTGGCCAAAATAGCGGGACCCTCTGTTCATAGAGGGGATAATCCCCCGGGAAGAGCATTCTCAGGTGCTTCGATTCCTGGCGGATGCTGTTCCCATAAACCACGGCAAAACCTGCCAGGAATGCCAGAAGAAACCAGGGGTTCCTTCCCGCAATTGAAAACCCGCCCCCCAGGAGAAAACTGCCGAAATAGAGAGGATTACGAGTCAAACCATAAGGCCCGGTCACGGCCAACTGGTCGTTTTTTCTTAGGTGGCCGGTGGCCCATGCCCGGAGCAATAAACCTGGCACTGCCAACGCGCATCCGAAGGCTAATGCTGGCCAGGTGGGCCGGGAAAAATAGAAATAGACTACAGCCATAACAAAGCCAGCCGGCACCCGGATTCTGGATAGCCAATCCTGCAAGATCAGACTCCATTGCCAGGTTGCTTTTTCCTGGGGAAAGGCCCACCAGGAGATGTCCTGGCCCCAATTGCTGCCGGCCCTTCGTGTTTCAAGAAAAGGCGCCTTTGTTGGCGTCTCTCAACCTCTGTAACACCGCCTCGTAGACCTCATCCACTGTGACCAGGCGCAGGCACTCCTTTTTGTATTTCCGGCATGTCCGCTTGTAGCAGGGGCCGCAAGGGACAGAGTGAAACACTACCCGGTCGGCCCGGTCAAACGGCCCGTTTCTCGCGGGATTGGTGGGGCCATAAATCCCAACAATGGGGGTCTGGCAGGCAGCCGCCAGGTGCAACGGACCGGTGTCCCCACCGACGAAGAGACGAGCCCGGCGGACCAGTGCGATGAATTGAGGGATATTGGTGGAGAACACCACGGGTGGATCCTCCTGGCTGGCCTGGCACACACGTTCCACCAGAGGTTCTTCCCCCGGTCCCCAGGTCAGGACGCTCTGGAGGCGGGTAGCTTTTCTCAATCGCAAATGCAACTGTCCGAAGTTCTCGGGCTCCCAGTTTTTCGTTTCCCAGCCCCCTCCCGGATTCAAAATAAGGAAATCCTTGATTTGATGAGCCGACAATTGGGAAGAGATATAGCATTCGTCTGTTTCGGGGACCCTGAGATCGAAGCGGTACTCGCCGATCGGTGCTCCAAGACCTCTGACCAGTGCCCCATTGATGTCGATGATATGCTGCGATTCGGCTGGAACAGCCACCGTCTGGCTATAAAGAACCCGGCAACCCGGTTCGCGCAGCCAGGATTTCCCCAGCCCGATTCGTTGGCGGGCCCCTGAAAAATAGCCAAGGGCAGCGGATTTCCAAAGGCCCTGGAAATCCAAGGCCAGATCATACCGCCGTTCGCGAAGACGCCAGAACTGATTCAGAACCTCTCTCACGACTCGCGGCTGGATCCAGGATCTCCTCCAGCGCTGTGTGTCCACTTCAATCACCTGGTGCAAGAGAGGATTGTTCTTCAAGATAATGCTGGATTTCCTCTCGACTAACCAATCGATTTCCGCCAGGGGGAAGGCCTTCTTCAGGGATGCCACGGCGGGGAGAGTATGAACCACATCCCCAATCGATCCGAGTTTGATAATCAGTATCCGCGCTGGCACACGCGTCCCTCCTCAACCCAGTCTTCCGGGTCAGTGCTTTTCGTGCTTTTCCAGGATTTCCCTGATCAGATCCCGGGTCGAGTGATCTTTAGGATCTCCGGCAATTTCGACCTTGCCGCCATAAGATCGCACCACCTCTCGCTCGGGAACGCTTTCCCTGGTGTAATCGGTCCCTTTGCAGTGAACGTCCGGGCGAAGGGCCCGCAATAAATTCTCGACCGAAGGCTCGTCGAAGATCACAATAAAGTCCACGCACTCCAGCGCGGAAAGAATTTCAGCCCTCTCTTTTTCGGGCATTAACGGACGTCCGACACCCTTCAATTCCAGGACCGAACGGTCGCTGTTGAGGCCAACGATTAGCACATCGCCCAGATTTCGGGCGCCTTGGAGATAACGGATGTGACCCACATGAAGCAAATCGAAACAGCCGTTCGCCAATACGATGGTTCGGCCGGCCCTGCGATGCTTCTCCACTGCAAGTCCCAAAGCCTCAAGCGAAAGGATTTTTTCCCGCGTCATTGGCGATCCTTCACCAGAGCGGCCTCGAGTTCGGCAACATTGACCGTGGCCGTTCCTCTTTTCATGACCACAATCCCGCCTGCATAGTTGGCCAGGCGGGCCGCTTCGAGAAAACTGGCTCCCACTGCGAGGGAGAGAGTAAATACCGCAATCACCGTGTCGCCTGCTCCCGTGACGTCCGCGATCTCGTCAGTGCCAAAAATCGGAATGTGCACGGTGGGCCGACGCGGCTCAAACAACGCCATTCCATGCCGTCCCCGGGTAATGAGCAGGGCACGGAGCTTTTGCGTTCTCAAGAGAGTCCGGCCAGCCGACTCCAGCCTGGAGAGATCGCTCCCGATCCGGATTCCCAGGGCTTCCTCCACCTCCGGCTCATTGGGAGTTGCCGCGGTCAGACCGGAATACTTTGTCAACTGGAAGCGGGAATCGAGAACTATCGGGGCTTTGTTCAGGTGATGTGCAATCCGGGTCGCGATATCACGGTGGACGTATCCAAATCCGTAATCTGACACAATCACTCCGCGACAAGACGTCAAGCCCCGCTGCATCTCACTCCACAGGCTGGCCAAAGTCTCTCGGCGATGAACAAACTGGGATTCCCGGTCTAACCGGAGGACCTGCTGTCGGGCCGAGTGTACAGAACCGGCTAGCACCCGAGTCTTGGTTGGGGTCTGGTAGCCCGGCACCTTCCGGATGAAGCCACACTCGACGCGGTTGCGCCGAAATTGCCGAAGCAGTTCTTTCCCCGACCCGTCTATCCCCAAGATTCCGAAAACGACCGGAGTGGCCCCCAAGGCTGACAGGTTGTTGACCGCGTTGGCTGCACCACCCGGTACAATGCGGGATTCCCGCTGGCTAAGAATCAAGACGGGGGCTTCACGAGAGACTCTGGAGATTTCCCCATAGATAAATTCATCGGCCACCAGGTCTCCATAGACTGCCACAAGGCAGCCCGAGAACCCGCGAAGTATCTCCCGTAGACGCGGCATTGAGAAAGATGGAGAGCCCATTTTTGCACCTCGGAAAGGCCGGAGCCTCCTTCCCAGCCCCTTACTGGAGCGCCTGTTCCGGAAGGCGGACCCCCTGCCGCCCAATCCGGGAATCTGCCCAACGATGCCCTGATCAGGCTATTGACGGCGAATCGACCGCTTTCAGGATAGTCTGAGTCGCCTCGAGCAGATCCTTGGCTACCCACTCCGGTTGGATTTTCCAGTTCTGCCGCTGGTACTCGTATTCTCCCAGGCCGTAGCCCGAGAGGACGAAAATGGAGTGAGCCCCGCCATTCCGCGCCAGCTCAATGTCTCCATAGCGGTCTCCTACCACGAAGGAGCGCCGCAGATCGATGTCGAATTCCTCAACCGCCCGCTCCAGCATTCCGGTCTTGGGTTTGCGGCAATTGCATTCCTGCCGGTAGGGGGGATCCCCCACGGTGGGATGATGTGGGCAGTAATAGATCGCATCCAAAAGGGCTCCGGCTTGGGCCATCTCATCTCGCAAACGCCGATGTACCTCCATGACCAGTTCCTCTTTGAAATAGCCACGGGCGACCCCGGCTTGATTGGTAACCACGATGACCTTCACCCCCCGCTCATTCAGGAGTCTCACCGCCTGAGGCGCCCAAGGGTAAATCTGCAGCCTGGAGGGGTGATTGATGTAACCCACTTCCTCGCTGATAGTTCCGTCCCGGTCGAGAAAGACACCAATGTTCTGCATGGCTTTGGATTCTGATTCCTAGTCCCGTGAGCCGGATAGCCACTCTCCGGCAACGTCTCGGAGTGCCAGTAGGTGCTCGGCTTCTGCATAGACGTCGTCTACATGAATGGCGGTCATGCAACGATGGTCAATCGGGCATTCTCGCAAAAGGCAGGGACTGCATTCAACCTTTTTCTTTATGATGACGGCGGAGGGACTCAACGGCCCGGTGGCGATCTCATCAGTGGACCCAAAAATAGCCAGCGTTGGAATCCGAAGGGCTGCTGCCAGGTGCATAGGGCCTGAGTCGTTAGTAATGAACAAATGGCACAGCGAGATCATAGCAATCAATTCAGCCAACTGGGTCTGCCCTGCGAAGATAAAAGGCTTGTTGCGCATTTCGGCTCGGATGGACTCGGCAATGCCTAGTTCATTGGTTGACCCGAAAATGGCCACCTCCACATTTTGTTTCTCAATGAGGAGGTCCAGCAGTTGTCCAAAACGATCATCCAGCCAGCGCTTGGCTGAACCAAACGCGGCTCCCGGGTTGACCCCAACCACTTTTTTCCCCGACGTCATTCCCTGTTCCATTAGTTTCTGCCGCGCGATTTCTTGCCTGGGGAGACTGACCCGGAGGGTGATATCCGGCATGGGGAACGCATAACCCACTTCCCCTCGTGGTGTTGACGACGCGGACACAGCAATCCGAGGGCGTGTGAGAAGCTGATCCACCAGATCAAGGTAATAGTAGGCTTGATGCAAGGATCGAATTCGAGGGTCCACCGGAATGGGGTGGCTCAGCAGCCAGCCTCTTCCGTCCCGGTCATATCCGGCCCGGATAGGAATGCCTGAGAGGCTGGCGAGAAGAGCAGCTTCAAACGCATTTTGGAAGAGAAGGGCAGCGTCGAAGCCTTTGCGGCGAATCTCCTGGATGAGTCGCAACCGTCCGAAAACTCCGCGGTGGGCTCCATTTCGGTCGTAGAGAATCAATTCGTCAATATGGGGGGAGTCTTCATATATCCCGCCCACCCAGGGAAGCACCAGCAGGCTAATACGGGCCTGAGGCAGTAGTTGACGAACCTGTTTCAATGCCGGCAATGACATGACGGCATCGCCCACCCAGTTGGTTCCCCGGATCAGCAGCCGCTTGATTTGTCGTGCATCGATTGCCTGAGGCATGATGAATGATCGCATAAACTGGTGACATCGGGAATACAGCGCCGCGAGAGGTTGAGGTTTTGAGAAAACCACATGCTTTGAGAAAGCCTCAATAGCCTGCAAGAGGCGCGGAAAGCTGAGTCACTGACCTGGCGCATTCTCTTTTAAACTCTGCTTCACGACCGGCCCGGCCTGCGTCACACGGTGACCCAGAACTCCCTCCAACAATTTATGCAGGTTGTGGAGATCTTCAAACTCGAAGTGGACTTTGACTACAAGCAACTTCAAGGGTCCCGGGTCGAGTCCCTGCAAGTTTTCGGCATCTTTTTCTGTGGTGAAGACCGTCTCGACGCCGTGTTGTCTGCATCGGATAGCGACTTGCTGCAGGTCCTCCTTCGAGTAACGGTGATGATCGGGGAATGGCACTGTCCCGACGAGGAGAACACCCTCGGACCGCAGGGCATCAAAGAACTGTCCTGGATGACCAATTCCGGCCATGGCTATTCCTTTGAGCCCATTCAACGAGGGAGTGTGTCCTGGCGTGGTCGAGTCTGCCGGGTTGACCAGAGCCAACTGCTGCCTCACATTCAAGCAGGGAATCTGTGGGTGAAACGGTCGGACTTTTTCCAGCAAAGCACGGTAATCCATTCCCTGCCATGCTCGAGTGAGGAGAATTGCATGGGCCCGAGCGATTCCGGCCAGTGGCTCGCGGAGCCTACCCAGAGGTGGCAAGTGACCGCCCCCGAAGGGGTTGGTCACATCGATCAGCAACAGGTCAAGATCCCGATGGAGACCGTAGTGTTGAAATCCGTCATCCAGCAAGTGGACATCGACAGTGAAATTATCCTCTACCCAGCGGCCCACCTGGGCCCTATTCCTTCCAACGGCCACAATGGCTTTGGGGAGATTTCGGGCAATCACAAGAGACTCATCTCCAGCCGAGGCAGAATTTGACAGGATCCTGCTCCCGTCACAAACAAGTAGAGGTTCCTTGTGCCGAGTCCCTCTGTAACCCCGTAGCAGAACTGAAACAGAGAGTCCCTCCGCTGCTAGCAACCGACCCAGGGCGATCACTGTGGGCGTCTTGCCAGTGCCGCCCATCGTCAGGTTACCCACACTGATAACCGGTTTCGTCAGCCGGCACACCTTTCGCAGTCCCGAGAAATAGCACCACTGGTGCAGGAATACGCCGCAACGGTAGATCCCTTCGAGCGGGAGCAAGAGGTGATTCATCGAAGCTCCTTGCTTTCGGGTTTACGGTCTTTTCGATCCAGGACTGACTCAACATGGTCCAGGATCCGGCGGGTGGCGCCGCTGCTGGCCTGCAGGATCTGGAACGCTTTCTCTCCCAGGCGCCCCCGCAGTTGAGGATCCCTCGCCAGTCGGAGCAACTGGAGGGAAAGTTCCGCTTCGTCCCGCACCCGGATAGCGCCCTGATGAGACAAGAAATAGTCTGCGATCTCCCTGAAATTGTTCATGTGTGGGCCAAAGACGATGGGTTTCCTGAAAAGCGCTGGCTCCAGGATGTTGTGCCCTCCCCGAGGAACCAGGCTTCCACCGACGAACACCAGGTCGGCCAAGGCATAAAGGTTGGCCAATTCGCCGATGCTGTCCAGAAGGATGATGTTGCCCTGACGTACTGTATTCTTCCCGTCCAAGGAGGACCGCTTCTGGAATTGAAAACCCCGGGTGGTCAGCAGGTTCTCCACTTCTCCAAATCGCTCAGGATGACGCGGCGCCAGGATGAGGACGGCCGATGGATTCTCTTTCTTCAGATGGTGAAAAGCCGCAAGCACTTGTTCTTCCTCCTCCTCCATGGTGCTTCCGGCCACCAACAGCAAAGACTTGTCCCTGAGACCGAGAATGTCCCGATATCTTTCCAGCCAGGGCTCAATTCCTTCCGGGACTTGGAGATCGTACTTTAGGTTGCCGCACACTTCAGTGCGGCCGGGAGGGGCGCCGAGTCGGAGAATCCGCCCTCGGTCCGATTCGGTCTGCATGCACAACCTGTCAAAGAGACGCAAGGATCTTTCAATGAACCATCGGATTTGGAGGTAGCGGTGGAAGGAGCGGTCGGATATCCTCCCGTTAACCAGCAGGACGGGTATGCTTCGCTCCGAACAAACTCTGAGAAAGTTTGGCCAAATCTCGGTTTCTGCAATCAACACTGTGGATGGCAGCACCCGGTTGAGAACTCTCTCGACGGAAAACCTCCAGTCGAATGGAAAGTAAAGGATGTCAGCCAACTGCCCAAGCCGCTGCCCAGCCACGGCTCGGCCGGTGTGTGTAGTCGTGGAAACGGTCAGGGGGATTGCTGGGAACCTCGCACGCAAGGCTGTAGCCAAAGGAACGATTGCTAATACCTCGCCAACGGAAACGGCATGAATCCAAATCCCTCCGGGGGAGGGTTCGACCGGAATATCCCGACCCAGCCGCTGTCGGAAACTGGAAAAGTACTTCTTTTGCAGGAAACCGCGAACCAGGAAATAAGGGAGAGCCATCAGGAAAGCAAGGGTGAAACAGCAACTGTAGAGTAAGTACATAGCAAGGGCTAAGCCTGAAGGACAGCCGGCCGACCCGCTCCCCCTGCGGCTCCTCCGGGTTGCATTATAGCCTCGGTTCTGGGGGTTCTCCAAGGCAAAAGCGTTGACAATAACTCCGCTAAGCGGTTATATTTACTGGTCTTTTTGCTTTCAGGGCCGCCTGCCGGGAGTAGGAGCGGAGGAGACAGGCGCACCGGAAGCCCTTGGCAGCGTCGGTCAGGCATCATACCTATCATCAGGAGAATGGAAGATGGCAATCAAAGTCGGAATCAATGGATTTGGCCGCATCGGCAGAAACGTGCTGAGGGCCGCTTTGCACGAGAACTCCTTCGATTTCCTGGCGGTTAACGACATCACGGACCCCAAGACTTTGGCGCACTTGCTGAAGTATGACTCGGTCCTGGGGATCGCCGATGCGGACATCTCGGCAGGAGAAGACTACATTTATGTGAATGGCAAGAAGATCAAAGTCTTCAAAGAAATGGATCCTACCCAGATCAACTGGGGCAGCCTGGGCATAGAAATAGTGATCGAATCGACTGGGCGATTCACCAAGAAGGAAGATGCCAAGAAGCACATTCAGGGCTCTGTGAAAAAAGTTATTATTACCGCTCCCGCCAAGAACGAGGACATCACCATTGTACTTGGAGTCAATGAATCTCGATATGATCCGTCCCTCCACCACGTGATCTCGAATGCCTCTTGTACTACCAATTGCCTCGCCCCGGTGGCCAAAGTAATCCATCAGAAGTTCGGAATCGCCAGCGGGTTCATGACCACTATCCACTCTTACACTAATGACCAGCGGATCCTGGATCTGCCCCACTCCGACCTGCGCCGCGCCCGAGCTGCCGCTCTTTCCATGATTCCTACCACGACTGGCGCAGCCAAGGCCGTCGCCCTGGTGCTCCCCGAGTTGAAGGGCAGGCTCGACGGGATTGCCATACGGGTACCCACCCCGAATGTCTCTATTGTCGACTTGGTGGCATTCCTGGAAAAGCCGGCAACGGTGGAAGCGATTAATGCCGCGTTGAAAGAAGCGGCGGAAGGTGAACTCAAGGGAATTCTCCAATTCAGCGAGGAGGATTTGGTTTCCATCGACTTTAAGGGAAACTCACACTCCGCTATCCTGGATGCCCACTACACCAAAATGGTCGGGGACCGTACAGTCAAGGTATTGGCATGGTATGACAATGAATGGGGCTATAGTTGCCGGGTTCGCGACCTGGTCAAATACATTGCGGAGAAAGATTAGGAATTCATCTTCGGAAAGAGAGGGCCATGAAAAAACTAACGATTAGCGACATGGATTTGAAAAGCAAACGTCTATTTATTCGGGTGGATTTTAACGTCCCGTTAAATGAGGAAGGGCGGATTACTAATGATGCTAGAATTCAGGCCAGCCTTCCCACCATTCAGTATGCCCTGAAACAGGGGGCTCGAGTGATTCTGGCTTCCCATCTAGGGCGTCCCAAAGGCAAAGTGAATCCCAAGATGAGCCTCAAGCCCGTGGCCCAAGCCCTGGAGAAGCTGCTGGGTCAAGAGGTCATTATGGCGCCCGACTGTGTGGGGGAAGCGGTTGTAAATCTTTCCAAGAGCCTGAAGGATGGGGACGTCATGCTCCTGGAGAATCTGCGCTTCCATCCTGAGGAAGAGGCGAACGATCCGGAGTTTTCCAAGCAGTTGGCCTCGCTGTGCGATGTTTATGTCAACGATGCCTTCGGGACTGCGCATCGGGCTCACGCTTCAACTGTCGGGATGATAAAGTTCGTCGGGAAAGCTGCCTCCGGGTTGCTGATGGAAAAAGAACTGAGTTACCTGGGGAAGGCCATCTCTAATCCTGATCGTCCATACGTAGCCATCCTGGGAGGCGCCAAGGTCTCCGACAAAATTGAGATCATCGAGAACCTGCTCAAGGTAGTGGACGTTCTCCTGGTGGGAGGAGGGATGGCGTATACCTTCCTGCAGGCGGAAGAGTACGAGGTGGGGAAATCTCTGGTGGAAGCTGACAAGATCCCGTTGGCCAAAGAACTTCTGAAGACGGCTGAGAAACGGAATGTGAAACTGATCCTTCCGGTAGACCACATCGTCACCAACAAGATTGATGCCGCGGCTCCTACTCGAATCACTTCGATCCAGGAAACGCCAGTGGACTGGATGGGGGTCGACATTGGCCCCGAAACCATCCAGCGATTCAAAACCTTCATCGCCGATGCTAAGACCATTCTTTGGAACGGCCCGTTGGGAGTGTTTGAGGTCGAACAGTTCGCCAATGGGACTATGGCCATTGCCCATGCCGTTGCCGATAGTCCGGCGACGACTATCATTGGGGGAGGAGATTCCATCGCCGCGGTGACTAAAGCCGGTGTGGCTGGCAAAATCAGCCATATCTCTACCGGCGGAGGAGCATCTTTGGAGTTCCTCAGCGGTCTAGAACTCCCTGGAGTTGCTGCGCTGAGCTAGTTGCACAGGTCATGAGGTGGATGTTACACCAGCTCCGGGAGGGAGTCTGCCGATTACCCGGGACGGCTGATGTGGCGCAGGTATAAGCATAAAGAAAGGGGTATTGATGCGACGTCCAGTCATTGCAGGGAACTGGAAGATGTACAAGACGGTGAAAGAGGCCGTTCAGTTTGTGGATCAACTCAAGCCATTGGTGAAGAACTCGACCCATTGCGATATCGTCATTGCCCCCACGTTTACCGCCCTCTCAGAGGCCGTCAAGGCGACCCGGGGGACGAATATTGCCGTGTCCGCCCAGGATCTGCACTGGGAAAAGGAAGGGGCCTTTACGGGCGAAGTTTCCGCTCTCATGCTGGCTGATCTGGGTTGCGCCTACACGATCATCGGGCACTCCGAACGGCGCCAGTATTTCGGCGAAACCAACCAAACGGTCAACAAGAAAATCAAGGCCGCGTTGGGGGTCTCCCTGACACCGATCTTCTGTGTCGGTGAGACACTGGCTGAACGGGAGTCCAGGCGCACTCATCAAGTCATTCAAATTCAATTCGATGAGGGTCTGGCCGGGTTGACAGTAGAGGATTTTTCCCGTATTATCGTAGCCTACGAGCCGGTATAGGCCATTGGGACAGGCCGGACCGCTACCCCGGAGATTGCCGCCGAGGTTCACCTCCACATTCGCCAGCTGGCTCGAAAGTCTTATGGGGAGGAACCTGCCGGGGGACTGAGGATTCTTTATGGCGGGAGCGTCAAGCCAGAAAATGTCGGCGGATTGATGGCCCAGGATGACATTGATGGCGCGCTGGTCGGGGGAGCCAGCCTGAAAGCTGATTTTTTCGCCGCGCTGGTGAATTACTCAGGATAGGTACCGGAATCTAAAGAAACTCTTGGTGGAAGAGGATTGATGTCTATTTTGCTAACGATTATCCATGTGATTGTTTGCTTGATGTTAATCCTGATTGTGCTGCTGCAATCGGGGAAGAGCGCTGATCTGGCGGGCGCCTTCGGTGGGGCTGGGTCGCAAACCGCCTTTGGCGCGCGGGGAACGGCTACTTTCTTATCGAAGCTCACCACCGGGTCGGCCATTGTGTTCATGCTGACCTCCATGAGCTTGTCCATTTACCGGGCAAAAGGGTTGAGGAGTTCCATTATGGAGGGAGCTAAGGCCCCTGCTTCTAAACAGACTGTGCCAGCCCAGAACAAACCGGCCTCACCGGCACCGGCCCAGCCTGCGCCATCTCAGCCGGCTCCCGCGAGTCCGGCGGGATCGGGAAGTCCGTCACCCCAATCGAAGTGAAGAGGGCTTCTGAAGTTTAGTGGGAGTGCGGAAGTGGTGGAATTGGCAGACACACCATCTTGAGGGGGTGGCGGCGCAAGCCATGCGGGTTCAAGTCCCGCCTTCCGCACCAGGGATTCCAGGAAGGCTGAAGATCCGGATCAACCGAGTCTTCAGCTTTTTGTTTTTTCCAAGCAAGGAAAGGAATGACTTGCCGGCGACCTTTGGGTAGCATCGATGCGAAAAGAGATTTCCTGCGTACTGCTCCTGTTGATTCTGTGCGACCCCCTTCAGGGGTGGGTCAAGGCCGGGGGCTCTTGGCTGATCGCTCCGCCCAAGTTGCCTTCCTTTCCAATTCCCTGGAATCCCGGCGAACTCCTCCGCTATTCAGTTTCCTGGGCTAACTTCCTGGTCGCAGCAGAGCTTGTCCTACAAGTTAAGGGGCGGGAATCGGCCCAGGGCATTCTTGTCGATCACTTGTCGGTCGAGGCTCGGACTGTCGGGATTGTGGACCGGATGATCTACCGGATCAATGACCGGTACGAATCCTGGATCAGCCTGCAGCCCGGGCAATCCAGCCGCGCCGAGGCGCTTCAACTCCATGGCCGTAAGCGTCAGGAGTCTCTTCTGGTCCTGGATCCGCAAAGCCGAAAGGCAACCCTGGGGAATGGCAGGGTTCTTTCCATACCGCCCGAAACCGTCGACCTGGGTGCCCTTACCTACCATCTTCGATCATTAAAATGGGAAGCAGGCAAGCCTCATGATCTGACTGTGCTGGACGGGACGAAATTGCACCTCCTGCGTGGAGAGTTCGAGAGCCATGAACGGGTCACGGGACCCGCCGGGGAATTCGACACAGTTCGAATTGCACTTCAGCTGGGCGAGAACGGGACATTTGACGATACCTACAAAATTCGCCTCAACCTCAGCACTGACTCTCGGCGGCTCCCTGTCCTGCTCCGGGCCATTCCGCCTTGGGGGGAGGTTCGGGCCGAATTGGCCTCTGCCCAGCAGGTGGCAGGCCCTTGAAGCTCCAGATATCCAAATGATTTCGAGGTAGATCTTGGGCTGGCTCAGACTTGTTTCTGGGATTCGCAAGTGCTAGTATGGGTGCCATTTCAAAATTGAAGGAGTGCCCGTGCATATCCAAGCCAAGCGTCTCGCTCTAGTGGTGGGAGCGGTTATGCTAGTGGGCCACGGTTGCAAGAAGGGCCCGACCATTGGACCGGGGACGGCAGCAGTAGTCAACCAGACCGAGATCAGGAATTCGGATGTAGAAAGGGTTTTCCAAAACCGGATCAAGACCTCGGGGCAGCCGCCGTCCGCCGAGGAAGCATCCACCTTGAGGCTCAACATCCTGAGCCAACTCATCAATGAGGAGATCCTCATGCAGAGGGCGGGCAAAGATAATTTGACGGCGACCGAAGCGGAAGTCACTTCCAAATTTGCTGAAGTCAAGAAAGATTACACCGAAGAGAAGTTTCAGCAATTCCTGAAAGACCAGGAAATTACCGCCGACGATCTTCGCAGGGAACTGGCCAAGAACGCCACTATCGAAAAGCTCTACAACAAGGAGATCACTTCCAAGATCACAGTGTCCGAGGCGGAAATCGGAGAGTATTTCAATAAGAATAAACAAAACTACAACCTGCCTGAAAGCTGGCACGTGATGCACATTCTGGTCACACCTTTCCCCGATCAGCAGATGAACAACGCTAAAGGCGATGATGCTAAGACGGACGAGCAAGCCCGGCAGAAAGTCCAGATGCTGATGCGGCGCATACTCGGCGGCGAAGATTTCGCCGTCCTGGCGCGGGATTACTCGGAGGATCCCACCTCCGTTCCCAATGGAGGAGATTTGCGGCTCCTCTCTGCCCAGCAACTGGAATCCATCGACCCCCGCTTTCGACAAGTGGTTCAGAACCTGAGGGTCGGCGAGACCTACCCGGCTCCCGTCCCCACCAAGTACGGTTATCACATCGTTAAGCTGGTGGAAAAAGAGCCTGGCGGACAGCATGAGTTGAACGACCCGAAGGTCCAGTCTGACATCCGCCAGATTATCTTCACCCGCAAGGAAACCTTACTGAAGACCGCCTACCTGGAAGTGGTGCGCAACGAGGCCACCGTCCAGGATTTCCTGGCCAGGAAGTTTCTCGAGGAAATCGGCAAGTCAGTCCGTCCCGCAAGCTCCAAATGATGATGATGGTTCTCTGCAGCGAAACTCCTCAGGGAGAAGAGTCGAACATGAAAAAAGTGGAATGCGTGGTTCGCCGCAATAAAGTAGATGACGTCAAGGCTGCCTTGCACGAGGCGGGAATTCTGGGAATGACGGTTACCGATGTCAGAGGGGTCGGCCGGCAAAAAGGGCGAACCGATCCTCTGGAAGGAAGCGACACCGTTGGCTTCCTTCCCAAGGTCAAACTGGAAATGATCGTCCCCGACGAGATGGTGCAGAAGGCAATCGACCTCATTATTGCCTCCAGCCGCACAGGAAGATTCGGCGACGGCAAGATCTTCATCTATCCAGTCGAGCAGGTCATCCGCATTCGTACCGGAGAGACCGGGGTCAGTGCCGTTTAGGACAAGTCTTCAATTTGCGATCGGCTGTTTCACGCAGTACTCGTCAAAAGCCTTGGTCAGTAGGCGGGCAATCTCCCCAGCATCCCGTCCTTCAATCTGGTACCGCTCTAATATAAAGACCAGCTCGCCGTCTCGAAACAGGGCGACGGAGGGGGAAGAGGGGGGGTATCCTTTAATGTAGTCCCGGACTCGGGCAGTGGCTTCAATATCGCCGCCGGCAAACACGGTGGCTAGCTTGTCCGGCAGGACGGAATGCTTGAGAGCCAGAGCCACGCCGGGACGTGCCCGACCGGCCGCGCAACCGCACATGGAGTTAATCATCACCATTACCGTTCCGTTGCCAGATCGAAGCAGAGCATCGACTTCTGCGGCAGATCTCGCCTCTTGGACTCCGATACGAGTTAGTTCTTCTCGCATGGGAGCAATGAATTCTTCGGGGTATCTCAAGGGTTAGTCTCCTTTTCTATCCAAAATGAAAGATTCCACCGGCCAGGTGGCTCGGGTGGATTCTTACCTCTAAACACATTCTCTTCGACTTTCCTTTGATCCAATTTTAACGGAGAAATTGCCGATATCAAAGCAAGTCCCCTCCGGAGTCAGCTTCATCGTCTGGAAACTGGTATGGGGTATTGAATAAGAGCCATCGTTTCGTACTGCCGGATTGAATGGATAGCCCGGATCTCCCTATAAGTTTGCATCGGTGTTTGACCGCTTCTGGCGGTTTTCTGTTTCCGGTGGCACTGGATCTCCATTAGAATAATGGCGCCTGCAAGACACCGGCTCCTCGGGGCACAAACTGGGGAGCAGCTCACGAAGGCTTAGGCGGATCCCAAACTCCGCCTAGCGAGCGCTCAAGAATGGACTCCCAAATCGCTGAACCGGAAATCCAGGACCACACAGGCGAAGCCAAGGCCCCCTTGTTCAATGTGGTCTTGCTTAACGATGACGATCACAGCTACGATTACGTCGTCGCGATGCTGCAGAGGATCTTTTGTTTTTCAAGAGAGCAGGCGTTCCAACATGCTGTTGAGGTTGATCTTAGTGGTCGCACGATTCTGCTTACCTGCGGGTTGGCGGAGGCCGAGTTCTCGAGAGACCAGATTCATGCCTATGGCCCCGATTCTCGCATCCCCCATTGCCGCGGCTCCATGACGGCCATTATCGAGCCGGCCGATACAGCCGCTTCCTGATTTCTGTTGGTGCCTATGGTGACTCGTTACTGGATCGGAGTGGCTTCTCTTGATCACGTCCAGCGCGGAATGGGGGGAGGCTTTGTCCAGTTTTCTCATGGAGAGGAATTTCCCTTAAAAAGGGTGAAACCCGGGGACTGGCTAATCTTTTATTTCTCGCGGATGGACGAGAAGAGGCAGGAAAAGTGCCAGGCCTTTACGGCCATTGCCCGGATAAAAGACTCGGAGGTCTATTCAGTGTTTGCTCCGGAAGGCTTCGTCTTTTTCCGCAGGGATGCCCAGTACTATCCCTGCCACCACGCTGCAATTCATCTGCTAGTCGGCCAATTGTCGTTCATCCTCAATAAGCAGCGCTGGGGGTTTCCCTTCCGCACCGGGCACTTTGAAGTCTCTCCCGAAGACTTCCACTTCATCGCGGCTGCTATGGGAATGGAAGTCACTGAGGAAAGCGGTGGGAAGCCGGAACCATGACGGCCTCTCGGAATCATATTCTCTTTATTGGTTCTTTGACTTGGCTATTCTGAGCCGCCGCAACCTATATTTATCTCAACTGCGAGAGACAGACACATTTATGGACGCCGTGGGTAGGTACGTCTTCTTTGCCAGGTATATTCCCAAGAGACGTGAGGCTTCAGTTGGGGCGAGATGGCGTTTTACAAAAACGTCCTACAGAAGCGGATATGCCGAATCCT
>JBGPHY010000034.1:0-18041 GCA_041484625.1 Terriglobia bacterium
AGGGCAAACCATTTGCCTCGAAACTGCTCTACTTCAATCGGCACCCCGAAATAGTCACTTAAGATCCCGGCCAAGGCGCTGGCGGAATGCGACCGCTGTGCGATCAGACCCGCATACAAGAGCAACGATTGATCGGGAAAGCGGAGTTGTTGCCGTAAGCCCGGGGTACCCATCCCGATCAGGTCAAAAAGAGACTGAGTGAGTTGATCTTCTTGACCGGCTCCGTCAGTTCGTCTCTCATAGGGCACGAAGAACCTGTACTTCTCCCAGGCGCGGTAGAACCATGAAATCAAGCGGTGATTGAAAAGATCGAGGAACTCCGCCAGTGCCGCATCCTTCGCTCTCCAGCGCGCCATCAGACGTTCGGTGTAATGCAGGGGCAGAACCCCCATGGGGCCGGTCAAACCCATGAAACTCACAGTCATTTCCGCAGGACTCGTGTTATCAGGAGGTGGCGATATCTCGTGGATCTCGCTGGGGGGGAAAGACATGGACTTGTGAGCGCTAAAATGAACCACTTCAGAAGAGGGGACGGCTGCTCCCACCTGTTGCCGATCGGGATAGGCCAAGGCCAGCAGACGAACAGCTTGGAAGAAACCAAAACAATACCCCCGTAAGAAAAGGAGTTCTCTTACAGAAGTATCTGATCCCCAGACCGAGGCGCCCATTGTCTCATGACCCCTTTTCGCTGCTTGCTGGTTGCGGTCAACTGACTAAACGAATTGATCGAACTATATAAACCCAAAAAACCCTCCAGCACGGAAGCCAGCAAATAAATGCCTCCCCCCACATACTTGTCTTCATCGAACTCAATTGAGACGTTCAGACCTGAGCAGAAGACCACTCCGTTTTCTGAAACTACACGCGCAAATTGAGGGGCACTGGAAACGCGAGTGATTCCCGCAATCTGTTGCTGCACAAAAGGACTCTCGGAAAAGTCATATAATTTTAGAATCTCTCGCAGCGGTTCTCCGCCTTCCTCAACAATGGAAAGGTAGTTCAATCCTAAGTGAGAAATGAGCCTCCACTGCAGTCCGCGACGCAACGAAGGCCGAACAGTCTCAGTGGGTTTCAACAAACATCGGATCCGCAGCAGAGTGCTGGATTCCCTTTGAAACTCCCCATATTCCCCGCTGAAGGGAAGCCGACTCGGCAAATCCCGGTTAGTACAGGTCACATGAACCAGAAGGGATTCCTCTGGAGGCAGGCCGGGGTTGAAATCGAGATCTACTAAGGAAAGATAGACCTCGGTACCCGATTCCTCCCCGGCCGTGGCGGGACGCCGGGTGGAGTACCAGAAGTGCTTGCCGCCATTCCCGCGAGTCACGTGGCGAAATGAATAAAAGGGTTCATACTCATGAGGTTCCTGACCATAGAGGGCAGCCGAGGTGACCCGATCAATGGAGTAGACCTCCGTCGCCGAGCGGTTATGCAAGTCCGGTATCACGAGGTATTCCGTCTGGGTGTGAGAAAGACGGACAGGTTCAGCATGTCGTTCAAACAAATTCACAATAGGGGTACAGCCCAGGCGGAACGTCTCCGAATTCACAGACTGCTCCAACTGGGGGAGCCGATCTTTCCTTTCGCACTCACTCAAAAGGATGAGAATTTCGAAGTTGTGCGTCATGAATGGATTTGATGCTCGGTTGAGACCACAGAGATCGACGAAGAGGAACTTCTGAGGAAAACTGAAGTACTCCTGTAGCAGCCGATATCCCTGAAAACTTCGGGAGGGGTAAGGAAGGATCCCTTCATCGCGGGCAAAACCTACCTGATGCATAGAGCCTGGAGGTAGGACAGTTTGGACCGGGCGTGATCCGTGGGTGCGGTCTCGCAGCACAACTCGCAAGCAGTTATTGAATAATAGCTCGTACAGGGTGTGCACGATCCGGCTTTCCCCATTCAGGAAGAAACGGAGCCGATCCATTCGCAGTGAAGACAGCTCGGCTTCACCCGTGCACTTCAATTCGAGCCGAACCATTGCAGCAGCATCGCCTGCCATCACATCGCGGGGAAATCCCGAGGAGGGTAGAAAAGCAGCGGAGATCACCTCGAGCGGCCAAAGCGTGACTGGATAACAAGTTCGAAATTGGCAGGGAATCCCTCTTCCTGGCATGGAATAGAGGAGTGTACCCTTGTCGATCCGATATCCGCCTGAAGGGTCTCCCAACTCGGGATCGGCCATGAATTGAACGACTGACATCGATGGGAGGGGGTACAAGAAGTGGGGGTAGAGCAGCCCTAACAAAGCCTGTGTGATTTCCGGGAACTCATCATCGACTTTCTGATGAACTCGAGCTGCCAATAGAGCGAAAGCCTCAATGAGCCGCTCGACATGAGGATCCTCGCACTTGTCGCTTTCTAGTTGCAGACGGCTGGCGATTTTGGGGTATTTGGCAGCAAATCCTGCAGCCATTTGCCGGATGAAACCCAGTTCACGCTCATAGTAACGGAGCAACTCTTCCCTCATTTATTTTCTCCAGCCACGGTAAACTTGGAAGACTCGGCATGAAGGACCGTGTCAAAGCTGACAGGTTCCAGTCTTGCTTTAACCAGCAGGAGGGCATCGACTCGGAACCTCAAAGATTGACTCAACTTGGCTGACGGCTGCAGCGTGACTGAGACACTTTTGAGTCGGGGCTCAAAAATTTGAATGGCCTGTTCGATCGCCCGCTTCAAACGCTCCTGCCCGGCAGCAGCACCTAAGCTGAGTGAGCTGGTGTCGGGCAGGCCAAAGGTCAACAGCGATTGGCTGACGTTCTCAAATTCGTCTGGAACCGAATCTAGACTGCGGCGGGTGTTCAGTAAATCTGTCAGATCCTGGCATATCGCAGATCTTAATTCCCGAAGGCTCTCAGCAAAACTGGGGAAAGGGTCTTGGGATGCCTCTGGGCGAAGGTCCACCAACCTGTCCATAATCGATAGGACGATTGGTGCCTCTGAATTCAATTTTCGCCTTTGGTCAACCCTTCCATCTTCCCGCATTTCCAACCTCGTCTGATTGAACGCGGCCCTATGAAAATGGGACGAAACCAAGCGAATTCTTGGACTTTATTGCCCTAGAAGCAATTACCGTCCAGTCTTGGTGTATCCTGCCTGGCCTTCTTATGAGACCGGCTAACGCAACCTACTGGCATCCCTATTCCTATATGTTATTAACATCTTATCACACTCGCCAGCGCGGTGTATCGTCTAGTTAGCAGCTGGGAAGATGTCAAAGTACTTGTCCAGAGGCCGACTACTATTCCGCGGTGACTTCACCAACAGAGACATCAATACGGTTCTTTCGATTCCTCAATTGACAATACACTTGTATGTTCAGATAATACAGAGAGCAAAATACGCAAGTGAATTGTTCTGTCGGTTGGTATCTGTGTTGTTGCTCCGATAGAGAGAATCCTTTCAAGGAACGTGGGTTGTTTGTGTTGATTGGCAGCCCAGAATCGGATCTGATTCAGAGCAATCCTCCGTTAGCTCCTCATTCCGACTGACCCTAGGAACACTAGGTTCGGCCGTCTGACCAAGAGGAGGGCAAAGTGGCTCTCGCGCTTAAGTTGGACAAACGTTACGAACTCCGGGCCGAGCTGGGCCATGGCGGCATGGGTGTTGTGTACCTGGCGTTCGACAAAGTGGTGAAACGTGAGGTGGCTATCAAGACCCTTCGTGATGCCTCCAGCTCCAAGTCCCTTGAAATGTTTTACAAAGAGTGCGACGTGTTGGCCAAAATGTCGCACCCAAACATCATTGAGATCTTTGACCGGGGAGAATTCGAAGAGGAAGGTATTCGAAAACCCTTCTTTGTGATGCCGCGACTTCCAGGGAAGACTCTGGAACAGTTGATCCGCACCTCCAGTCAGCGACTGAACGTCGAACGGTCAATTGATATCTTCACCCAAATCTGCAGAGGGTTACACGCCGCCCATGAGAACGGGCTGGTTCATCGCGACATGAAGCCGAGCAATGTCTTTGTCATGTAAGACAACTCAGTGAAAATCATAGACTTTGGTGTGACTCATATGCTGGCGGACTCACGCCAGTCAATCGGCGAGAAGGGAACTTTGCTCTACATGGCCCCCGAGCAACTGGAGAGGAAACCCATTTCTCCCATGACAGACATTTTCGCTTTGGGGATTGTCTGTTACGAAACCCTGACACAGCGGAGGCCGTTCGATGGAAAAAGTGAAGATGAGATCGTTCAGGCCATTCTCCATCACATCCCTCCTCCCGTCTCGGAGATCAACCCCGCTGTCAGCTTCTCCATTAGCCGCGTGATCCACAAGGCTATGGCCAAACAGTCATACAATCGTTTTTCCAGCACTGCAGAATTTTCGGAATGTCTGCAAAAAGCACTCCGCAATGAGCCCATCGAGATCTTCAACGAAACCCGGATCCGACCCCGGATTCAGAGGGCTGGCAACGCCTTCGAGCAAGCCGATTATCAGTACGCCAATGAGATCTTGAGTGAATTGGAAGCCGAAGGCCACGTGGACCCGGAAATTTCTCGATTGCGGCGCCAAATCGACCAGGCCGTTCGTCAGAAGACCATCTCCCAGCTCCTGGAGAGTGCACGTAAAAGGTTCGAAGAAGGGGAATTTCTGCTGGCCAGGCAAAAAATTCAAGAGATTCTCCAGATCGATTCCAACAACGCCACGGCCCTGGGACTGCAGAGCAAGATCGAAAGCAGAAGTACCGAACTCAAGATCGAAGATTGGTTCCAACTGGCCCAGCAGCACATCAACAACCATGCTTACCGTCATGCTCGCGAGGCACTGCAGAATGTTCTCCAACTCCGTCCGAAAGAGACTCGGGCCCTGCAACTGATGGCCGAGGTCAACCACAAAGAGCAAGAGTATCTCAAGCTCCGCCAAGAGAAAGAGCGAAATTACCAAGCTGCATTGGATGCCTGGCAGAATGGCGAAGTCAGTGCTGCACTGGCGAAACTAGAGAGTGTATTGGCCTTGGACATCCGAGCCCCCGACTCCACCAACCCGGAACGTGCCGCCATCTATCAGAATTTCTACAATCAGGTTCGGTCTGAACACGATACGATCAGCAATTCCTATGCAGAAGCCCGCCGATACCTGGTGGACCGCAATTTTACAAAGGCTCTCGGCATTTGCGACAAACTCCTCAGTAAATACCCGGCCCAGGCTTTGTTCCAAGCCTTGAAGTTTGATGTCGAGGAGCAACAAAGACAGGAATTGTCAGCTTATATCGCAGAGATTGACCGGCGGGTTGAAGCTGAGCGGGATCTTGATCGCCGCATGGGTATCCTGGAAGAGGCTGTCGCCCGTCATCCGGGTGAGGTTCATTTTGAGAGGTCGCTTCGATCGACGCGAGACAAGAGAGACCTGGTGGATTCCATCGTGACCAAAGCCCGCCACCTGGAAAACCAGGGGAATTTTGGCGAAGCTCTTGGCCAGTGGGAGATACTGCGTAATATCTATACCCGCTATCCGGGCCTCGAGCTTGAAGTCGAGCGATTGACGAAACGCCGGGATCAATTGGTCAAAACCGAAGCCAAAGGCCGCTGGGTGGAACAGCTGGACCGTCTCATGGACTTGGGGGACTATGCTCGGACGTTGGATTTGTTGCAGAGTGCGGAGGCTGAATTCCCCGATGATGAGGAGTTTGCTGAACTCAGAAAGCAAGCTCAACAGGGCTTGGCAGGAGCCGCAAGGGCCCAGGAGTTGCTGACGCGGGGACAGGAGTTGGTGTCGGATAACCAGTTTGAGGAAGGGCTGAGTACTCTCAGGGCTGCTTACCAACTCGACAGCCGCAATGCGTCCATTCGCGATGCTCTGTTGGAGGGCCTGGTTGAGAATGCTCGAACCCTTGTCGATAAGGACTGGCGCTCCGTTGAGGGATTGGTGATGGAAGCTTTGGATCTGGACCCGGACCATGCCCTGGCAAAAAGCATACGAACCATCGTGTCAGATCACAAACGAGAGGAGTCTGTTAGCAACTGCCTCGCCAAGGCTCGACAATTACGGGTCAATGGAGATTTGAAGGGGGCCCAAACGCTAGTCCAGCGAGCACTGGCTCTTCTACCCAAAGAGCCCAGGCTGCTGCAGCTCCAGGCCGCACTGGAAAAGGCTCTCTCCGAATCACGAAGACGGGACCTTGAAGAAATTCGCCGGTTGAGTCGGGACGTCGACTCTGCGGCAAATCCTGATATGGCTACCACTATCCAGGAACGTGCAGACAGTATTTCCCGGCTTCATCCGGACGACCCTGAATTGCAGACCGCTGTCATTAATGTTCGACAGCGTTTGGCCACTAGCAAGGAGACTTTGCCCGGGGAAGGAAGTCTCCAGCCGCTAAAAACTGGTGCCGATTTTTCCGAGTTTTCACGGACAGAGCTGATAAGCCAAGATGGAAAGCAGGAGGTCACACAACCTGCTTCCAGAGAAGATAGCGAACGCGAGAAACAGTCCGGTGAGTTCTTCGTTGGGATTCGCGGACAGTTGGCAATAAGAGTGGCGAAGCTGGCCGAAATCGTGAAAGTGCTATCCTCCCATTTTCAGTCTGACCACCAAGTCAGACTGGCAAGAATCTTGTGGATCCCAGTTTTGGGTTTGTTGGCGGTCGCCCTGGTCTTCTTCGTGTTGAACTACCGAAGTCGTCAACATGAGCGCAGGCAAGCGGCAATTCAAATGGCGGCTCTGTATCCCTGCGAGGTCCAAACCTCCCCCGAAGGGGCCACCATCCGCGTCAACAATGAATTAAAGGGAATCTCCCCTCTGGAACTGCGGCTGCCGGCAGGACATTATGACTTGGAAGCCACCAAAGATGGTTTTCAGGCCATCCGTCAGACTCTTACCATCACAATGGGCAGTGTATCGCCGTACTCGTTGGCACTGACGTTGCTGCCTCTCCCACAGACTCTGCAGATCAAATCGGATCTGGAGAGTGGTAAAGTCTGGCTGGGTGAGGAACTAATAGGTGAACTGCAGAATGGCCAGTTCCAATTGGAGAACTTGCCACCAGGACCTCAAACCCTTCGCGTTGCTGGAGGACGGTATGATGCCAGTGTGAACTTTGAGTCTTCCGCTGGATCCTGTACCCTGCTATCAGGACCCATCACGGCCAAGGAACTCAGGGTATTGCTGATTGCGGGATTTGGTGGGCTACTGCGGATTCATTCCAATGTCACTCCAGCAAAGGTCAGCCTGGATGGGCAGCCTGCAGGAGATCTGGGACCGGACGGTCTGGAGTTGAAAGCAGTTCCCCCCGGGAGTCATGAACTAAGCCTCGGCGAGGGCAAAGACCTCATCAAGGTGATTGTGGAAGTTGGACCGACCCCCCTGTTCACTGCCTTCCTTAGCTCAGACCGCAATGTGGGTTCGCTTTTGGTTGTGACTGGTGAGGACAACGTTCAAGTGTTGCTGGATGGCAAGGCATACAGTCGGCAGACCTCGAAGGGGAAAATCCTGATTCCAAACCGAGCCGTGAAGCAATATGTCGTCAAGGTAGTAAGAGATGGTTACGAGAGTGATCCTCCTCAGCATGTAGTGGAACTCCGCAAGGGGGAGGAAACCCGGCTGGAGTTCAAGTTGCATCCAGTCCCGACCACCGCCTCCTTGGTTATCAACGGAGCCACTCCGGAGTCGCAGGTTATTCTAGACGGAAACCCAATAGGGAGTGTGCAAGCCGACGGGAGCTTCTCAGTGGTCATCACGAAGCTGGGCCAACACACCTTGGAGATCCAGAAACAAGGGTATCGATTTAGGCGTATTCAGAAGGAATTTGTTGCGGGAAAGAGCTTACAAATTGAGGGCGAAGAGTTTGGTCCCCCAGAAAAACTGGTTGGCACAGTCCAATTAGTCCTGTCTCCTCCTGACAGCCGTGTCACCTATAGGGGAATTAATGAAGGGACTTCTCATCTCGTCAGTGGAAATACTCTTGAACTTCCGGAAGGTTCCTATGTCGTCACGGCCATGGCATCCGGGTATGAACAATTGCAGGAACGGTTGCAGGTGGCTGTCGGCCAAACACAGACGATTGCATTGCATCTGAACCGCCTCAAGCCAAGCAGTCATGGAATGGATAAGTGGGAGGACGAAGCGGGGTGGAAAGTCGACGGGGAATGGCATGTTCGCAGAGGTGGAAACTTTGTTTTATATGGTGTGACCCCCTTGGCTGGAAGGATTGAGTTCACGGCAATGCTGCGCAAGACAGGAATTATTAGGAAAAACCCCTTGCAGTGGATTATTGGTTACAGGGACGAAAAGAACCACGTTCTCTTTCAGATCAGCCGGAATTTCTTCAGTCGCATCGAAGTCTACAATGGGAAGAAAACGGAACAAAAAACCCCTTACACCCTGAAGCAAGCTTCGGAGATTTACACTATAAGGGTTCTTGTAGAGCCGGGAAGTGTCATCCACCAGGTCTACGACGGCAAGTCCTGGCATAATCTGGACAACTGGAGCGTGACGGGTAAAAACCTTACGGAGGGAAAATTCGGATTCTATATCCCAGGGAATGATGAAGTCGCACTATCACGCTTTATCTTCCAACCCAAGTAGTTCGAAGACTGGGATTTGGGAACAAGGAAGATATAGCGCAATAGTATAAGCTGTTGCAGCAATTAGCTTGCCCAGTGCGACACGGGTTTCAATCGGGTGTTTGTCTGGTGGCGCCTACCCTTACTTCCGCCGGCATTCCAGCCAAAGCAGGATAGCGAGACTACCAAGGAAGAGGCAGGCAAGCGCGCTCATCCACATTGGAATCACTATGCGGCCTACTGTCACGTCAATATGGAACAGAAGGCGCAGGAGGTGTCCAATAGCGACCAACGCAATAAAGATGGTTGCGGCCAATGATGCAGGTTTCATAGCTCCCTCCGTATTTTCTGTTTCTGCTTTTCCGTCAGATGCAAGTGGAACTTGGGTACCCTCCCTATATCGGTATTATTGGATCCCGCTCAAACTCGCGTCGGTAACTCACTTCTTTCTTACCTGATCCGGTATATGTTGGTATAGCCTGCCGTCTGATTTGAAATTGACACCTGAATGATCCCCTGTGCATCGCATTGGTAGACTTCCTCCGCCCAGATGGTCCTAGCTTCTGGCCAACGTTTCACTGAAACTTCGTCTAGACGGTTTACCGCCTTGAGCGAAGGATCGAAGGGAAAAAAGACCTCTTCCCACGAAATGATATCACCGCAAGGCTCCCGCTGCGGACTCAAGTTGCCGCACTCCAGAAAGCGAAAATGACCGACATTATGAACGGGATGATATCTCCGCGAGGCCACGAGGGGTGGCTGGCCCGGACGCGGCAAGGCGGTCTCTTTGGCAAAGATAGGATCAAAGGATATCCTAAAACCGTCGTCGCTCTCCCGCCAAACACCAAAGAAACGACTAAATCGCTCTTCCAGAGTATAACCGCTTTCGTGATCGGCAGTGAGTGCCAGGCCTACGGCGGTAGCGGCAGAAGGATAGGGGGAGCGGCGAACCCGCTTCCCGAAATGTTCCCTCAATGAACGGGCCAAAATTGGCAGGTCACAGGAACCACCAACCAGGTAGACGCATGCAAGGGTCTTGAGATCAGGTCCGGATTCCTGGAGGACGGATTCTAAAACTGATTGAGTGAGCTGAATCGTCTTCAAAATAAGCGGCCTGCAATTATCGTAAAATTGAGGTATCGGTACTAAGACTGCGTCTGCTTCGTGGCTGATCTGACCAAAGTCCACCATGATCTTACGGGTGTTGGGATTGATACCTTCTTTGGCTTCGCGACACAGGTGCAGCAAGCGAGGACGAAAACTGGATGTTAAGGAAGCAACCACGATTCCGGAAGCAGCCAGGGAAAAGCGTTTCTGGAGGGACACGGCCAATGCAGGTTGGGACAGTGCTGCACCCATAAGCAGTTCGTCGAAATCATCTCCACCCAGGCGTGAAATACCTTCACTAGCGATAACTTCGTGCCGTTGGCCTGTGATTCGAATGACCGAAACATCAAAGGTCCCACCCCCAAGGTCGTACACTACTAAATGCTCGCGCCCACCAGCCGAGTCCAGACGGCGATGCCGGTAGGCGTATTCAATACCGGCGGCAGAAGGTTCATTCAGCATTCCGAGAACTTCAAACCCGGCTCGGCGAAACGCCTCCAGGGTGAGAAAACGCTGGTTGCTATTGGCATTGGTTGGAATACCCACCATGGCCTGCAGGGGTTCCCTGGGTCTGATTTCCAGATTGCTTCTGCGCATCAAGTCCTCACGCAAGGCACAGAGAAACCGTGTGAGCCATTCCTGGAGGGTGAGTTTCACCTCCCTAATCGACATGAGTGTCTCAGGATGACCCTCACTCAAGTATCGCTTGAGGGAATGACAGATTTCCCAGTCTCGATCATATTGGACAGCAAGCGCATCCAAGCCAAAAACGGCCTTTTCCCTCCGAACTGCAATGAGGGAAGGGTACCAGTTCTGGTGATATCCGCCTTCAGGTTCGAACTCGATCATCGGGTACTTACCCTTGATTGCCGCGGCGACCCGCGTTCGCGTCGTCCCAAAATCAATGCCGAGTCGCATTTGGTCCTCCTTCGCCTTTAGTGCCTGATTGAGCGGTTGCTGGTGAGGCCTCTTCTGAATCTATTGTGACCCTTGCAGGATCGAGTACTGGAGGCGAGATTTACTCAGGGAAACACGCAAACCTAATTTACTCCCCCGGAGAGACTGTTTCAAGACTAAACCAATGGGGCGGGTGAATTATATCTCCCCATGCCTCGGAAGCACATCACAACCCGACTATGGAAGAAAGCTGCCTTATGGGGATTCGAACGGAAGGGTTCTACGGAAGATGGCCTGGAGGTGACGACAAAGCGTCGCCTATTCATATCTCAACGCTTCGATTGGATCCAGGTGCGCTGCTTTTATTGCGGGCCAGAGTCTTGAAAGCAGACCGATGAAGGAGAGGGTGACAAAAGAGATGAGAAAAGACTGGCTGTTGACCAAGAGGTAGATGTCTCCCTGGCGGCTCTTATCTTCAAACACTTCACTCAAGAAGGGAATTGACCCAACAGCATAAGAAACCCCGGCAGCCAGGAAATAGCCCACCACGCCGCCAATGAGCGTCATCGCCAGTGCCTCACCTAAGAATTGCAGTTTGATGTGCCACCGTCTTGCTCCCAGGGCTTTTAGCAAGCCGATCTCACGAGTTCGTTCCTGAACGCAAAACAGCATAATATTCATGATTCCGACCCCGGCTACTGCCAGGGTAAATATCCCGACGATAATCATGAGGACTCTGACTGCACCATTAAGGCCATTGATAATCCCGAAGACAAAACTAAATCGTTGCGGTTCCAGTGCCTTTTCATCCCTGGGGTTGAATTTATGGATGTCGCCCAGAACAGTCATCACTTGCCGAACGGCTTTTTCCTCCATCGGGCCACTAACAGGTTGAAACACCAGGACGCTGTTGTACCTGATGTCCCTCATGGTTCCCATGACATTAATAGGAATCATCCCGCACAGGTCATCCTGGGTGAAATAGTTGGAAATCGCGATTTTCTTCTTCAAGATGCCAACTACCGTGAACCTCACTCCCGAGATAAAAATGTCCTCTCCCAGTGCAGGCGAACGGCTAAAGAGCTTTTGCTTGAGATCATAGCCAAGGACGACCACACGACGCATATTGGCAAGATCTTCAGAATTCAAGAAGCGGCCTTCGCCTATGAACATGCCGCGGATATCACCGTATTCATGGTTGACCGCTCGTACTCCCGCACTAGCGATGCGATCTCCCCATCGAAACTGCATGTTGTCAAACACTTCTGGGCTAACGCGTTTCACCAGCGTGGCACGTTGGCGGATAGCTTCCACGTCATCGGGGGTGGTTCTTACCACGCGCCCTGCCTTGGCGCCGCCGGTCTGCAGGGAGGTTTGTCCGTTCCAGACCACTACCACGTTATCTCCGAAATAGCTTAGACCTAACATCATGGCCCGGCTGAAGCCATCCCCATAGGCCACCAGCAATATGAAGGAGGCGATCCCCCAGGTGACCCCCAGGATGGTCATCACGGAGCGCTTCCGGTAGGCAATCAAATTGGAGAATGCTTTCTTTATGACTTCCCAGAACATCACTCGTACCTCAACGCCTCAATGGGATTGATCAGAGACGCCATGAACGCAGGATAGATGCCGGACAAGACTCCAACCAACGTGAGGAAACCGAAAGCCATCAGACCGACCTGGGGAGTTACAATCAGCCCTGCAAAAAAATCGATCTTAGGCAGCAGGTTGACCAATGCACAAATTCCCCAGCCGATTCCAATGCCGAATATGCCCGCAAAAAAGGTCAAAGTCATCGACTCTGCAAAGAACTGCAGCAGAATATCCCGGCTGGTAGCGCCTATGGATTTCCGAACCCCGATTTCCCGGGTCCTTTCTTGCACCGTCAAGAGCATGATATTCATAATGCCAATCCCGCCCAGGATGAGCGTGACGACAGAGACAGTACCAAGGAAAATCTTCATGGAGCCAAAAATCTTGTAGACAAATTTTGCTTGTGTAATGGTATTCCAGATCGGCAGAGCGTCTTTGTCGAGGAAATCAAAACTCCGATATTTAGCCAGGATCTGCCTGGCTTGCAGTTCGGCGGCTTCGCCCAGACTTTCGCTCTTCGGCTGCAGAATCAAATTTGAAATTTGAAACTTCCCTTCTGTTGCATAGCTAAGGGGAAAATCCTTGGCCATTGAATAGAAGGGTATGTAAATCATTTTGGCATCGGGACCGCTGTAGTTTGAATTCTGGTCCTTGTGGATCAATTCCCCAATCACTAAATAGGGGAAACCGCCGATATTGATGGTTTGCCCAACCGCCTCGCTCTTGCTGAAGAGCTGGTTTTTGACTTCATCCCCCAGGATGCAGACACGCTGTGCCCCTGAGTTGTCTCCTTCATGGATGATTCTTCCATTGGGACGAACTTCAATGGTCCGCATCTGAATGTAGTCGGGGAAAACACCATGAACTCCAAAACTGCCGTTATTGAAACTCGACCGGACCGGCAAATAGTTTTCGATCTCAGGGCTCAACCTCTGCAAGTAGTTGGCTTCTCTCTTAAGCACAAAATAGTCGTCCAAAGTTAAGCGGATGTCTCGACCTGCGCGGACGCCCTCTCCCCCCTTGCTGGTCATCCCGCCCCAGACAATCATGATGTTCTGACCGAGGCTCTTGGCTTTTTCCTTTTGAGCAACCCACATCCCCTCTCCAATGGCAGTCATCAGGATCAAGCAGATCAAACCCCAGGCAATGCCGAACATGGTTAAGAAACTGCGAGTTTTATTGGCCGTCAAAGTCATCCACGTTTGCCGAATCAAGTCCATGACCCTAGATTCCTCAATCCTACCTTGTAAGATTTGCCGGATACTCTGTGTTCAGATTAGAAGAACTCCCACGGAACCATGTGTCGGCCCTGGCTGGTTTTCTGGCTTACTGCAACACAACCTGATCTCCAAGTTTTACGCCACCCAGGACTTCGGCACGACTCCCGTTGCCCAAGCCAATCTTGACGGAGATCTGGCGACGACCATTCCTGGCGTTAGAATCCGGAACTTCCACGAAAGTATCCCGTTTTTCGTTGTAAATGAGTGCGCTCTCCGGAATCAAAAGGACATCGGAGTGTTCTTCCAGAACAATCTCCGCATTAGCACTCATGTTCGCTTTCAGCAGATCAATGTCATTGAGAATAGAGACCCGGACTTCAAATCGCGTGACATTGTCTTTTTCTACGCCCATGGGAGCGATGCGGAATACCTTCCCTTCAAAGGTCTTCTTTTTGTAGGCATCCACAGTGATCCGTACGGGTTGACCTACTCGAACCACGCCAATATCGGTCTCATCCACTTTGCCTTTCACATACACTTCCTGAACGTCCCCCAGAATCATGATCAATGTCGCATTGGAGCCTAACTGCAGGATGGAAGAAACTGCATCACCGACTTCTAGCTCACGACTCAACACAATTCCGCTGATAGGGGACCGTATAGACGCATACTTCAAATTCTCTTCGGCTCTTTCCAATTGAGCCTGAGATTGGGTGATTTCTGCCTGGACCTTTTCGACAGATCTCTTATTTTGTTCAATCTCCGCTTCCTTAACTGAAACCTCAGCTTGCAGCGTTTTCTTGGTGATTTCAGAGGCTTTCAGCTTTTGCTCCCAGGAATCAAGCTCGGAACGAGGAATCAAGCCCTGGCTGAACAGTTCTTTACGACGGGCAAATTCCGTGAGGAGAAAATCGTGGTCCTTATATTCGGCTTCAAGTTGTGCCTTATGCAGATTGGCTTTGGTAGTCTTACCCTGGGACATCATCTCCTGCAGCCGGCTTTCAGTGGCTCTCAGCACGGCACGGGCCTCTTTCAATTGTGCCTGTAATGCCTCCTTGTCCAGTTCCACCAGAAGTTGTCCTTCTTTAACCTTGTCACCCACATTCAAATAGAGATATTTGATGATTCCGCTAGCTTTAGACTTGATTTCCACCTTTGACAAGGGCTCTACTTTGCCGGTAGCTACGACAGACTTCGCAATGGATCCTTTCTCTACCTTGGCTAACTTTTCTGGTGCTATGGTTTTATCCACAGAGAAGAGGGCCGCAAAGACCCAGTAACCGCCCAGAAACAGGATCAAACCGACCGTGGAAAGAAACGTGATGGTAAAGACTCTCTTCTTAGCCAAGGTTCACCTCCAGATATGAAATTTACACCTCTCCAATCTCTACAAGAATCTATACGCACAGGAGGGAAAAAAGTTCCCGACAATCCCGGGAAATATCCAAGACAACGGGATTTACTGTTAGTCTTCGATCAGGGAGTGAGCACCGGGCTTTCGTGGCGATGACCGCCACAGAAACGAGGCACTACATGATAGAATCTCGCCTGTGCCTGGGGTGTGTGTCTGTTTTGCTTGGTTCCCCGCGGTGATTGGTACGAGGGCGCAGGACTGCCAATCGCCAGGTGGGATTGCAGCGTGAAGACCGCTTCCCATTTTATTCTGACTTGATGTAACGAGGATTATTCTATGATGACCCAAACCCAATCAGGGATCTCATCTCTCCCCTGCAGCATCCTTTTAATTTCTGCAGGTTTGTTGCTCGCGGGTTTTTCCACAATCGCCGGTGCGTCTTCCCCCCGACTGAAGGCGGGATTAGCCAAGGTCGACATTACCCCCAACCGGCCGGTCATGATGGGGGGATATGCCCTTCGCACGGGTCCTTCCACAGGAGTGTACGGTCCTATTTTTGTCCGGACGCTGGTTTTCGATGACGGGGCTCAACGGGTGGCCCTAATCGAGAGCGATGTAGTGGAGTACAGCCAACCTGAAGCGATTCGGAAACGAGTCTCCGAAGCCACGGGTATTTCGCTGGCCGGCATTTTGCTGGCGAACGTGCACAATCATTCCGCTCCGGACCCCACTTCCAGTGCCACTGACTCGGAATGGAAAGATACCTTCATCGAAAAGATCATTACTTCGGTCAAACTGGCTGTAGGACGCCTCGAGCCCGTTCGAGTGGGAGGCAACATCGGCCATTCCAGGATCGGAATGAACCGCCGCAAACGCGTCGCTGCAGCCTATTCCACATCCACTTTTGATGAGAACTATTTCAGTCAATCATTCGGAAAGTCCAAAACCGGCCATCCGGTCATGATCCGGGAAATAGAGGGAGTGACGCGTCTTGGAAACAATCCTGAAGGTCCTATTGACGATGAAGTCGGTGTGTTGCGAATTGACAATCTGTCCGGAAAACCGCTGGGGATTTTTGTGAATTACGCTTGCCACGGTACCTCTCTGGGGGGACGGAATTTGTCCGTGAGTCCGGAGTGGATGGGACACATGCTGCAATTCGTCGAAGAGAATTTTCCGGGAGTGGTTGGTGTCTTCGCCAACGGCGCTGCCGGCGACATCAACCCTCGTTTTGTGGGAGGTTTGGAAGGATATCAGGACAGTTTGGAAAACACCAAGCAGCTCGGTTTTGAAATCGGAAACGAAGTTGTCGCCGTTCTTAAAGGAACCGCGACGGGGGAACCATTGGACCCCAAAATCCGGTTGGTTAGCCAGGAGATTCTACTGCCGCGCAATTACCGGGAACTGCCCGCGGACTTTACCAACACAACACTAAAGGTCCCCGCCACCCTCGTCCGAATAGGAGATTTCACCTGGGTGACTCTCCCCGTGGAGTTGTTTCATGAGATCGGGAAGAGAATCAAGTCCAGCTGTCATTCGAGATTTGCCTACATTGTCACTTACTGCAATGGTGACCTGGGCTACCTGCCCACTCAAAAGGCCTTCTCAGAGGGTGGTTATGAGCCTGCCTTTTCTCATTTTGACCCCGTTGCGGAACAGGTCCTCCTCAAGGAAATCCAGCAGCTCATGCTGCCCCTGTTGTAGTGAACAGTTGGCAGCAGAGACAGAATTCACTTGGCTGAATTGATGGGCCTGGTCCGGTCTCAACGGACAAAGGTGAAACGTAACCCGGTCGTGAACAGGACGTCGTTTTTCTTAGTTTCCTCAAAGTTCCTCGACACTCCACCGGACTTCCCAGGACAAGGTTTCCTGCGGCTGCACCGAGAGGCAAAGACCCCCCCGATGAGCTTCGGAAAGCCGGCTGTTGCTGCCCGAGATAGGTTCGAAGGCACATTCGAAACGGCCCACTCCCTCTTCGTATGGATAGGCCCCGTTGTCCCACCAGATTCCAAGGGTCGGAAAGAGCTTCTCTGGGAAGGTCACATTGATTTGGAGACGACCGTCAAACGTAACCCCGAACTCTCCTTCAGTAATGCCCTGCAGGAGCAACATGGCGGCAGATCCAACAGGCTGATTGTGTAACCAGGATTCAACCTGAAGTGGCGTGTGAATCTGGACACTCTCCTTCCGCTCAACTTCGACAACCTGAGAAAACGGCGGGACACGAATTCCAGTGATTTGTTGTGGCGGCATCAACGGGTGCATGACGTGTTGAAAGGGAAGGATCTCATTTCCGAGATTCGTGACCCAGAAGGACCAGGTCAATGAATCTTCACAAAAAGCCAGTTCGCGGCGGAATTCGAGCGGCAGAGCCTGGCTGCGGACACGACAGAACAAATGCGAATTGTCGCTGGTGACTTCCCATGGAAGCCAGCAGAGTTCGCCATGGTCGGGCACCTGCCATTCCTTCCCTGGGTATGGGCAGGAATCTACCGAAGGAAAGCAATCGTCGTATCCATAGACCGGGCGCGTTTCGAACTTTCCAAAATCCCGTACGGGAGGACGAAAGGCCGGCGGACCGGAGGTCAGCAGATCCTGTTCTTTATAACAGAGGGAAGACAAGCGGGCGCCGTCTTCAGCGAGGCACTGGACGGCCCAGTGACCAAAGCGCAGGGAAGCAGACATTGTTCGTACCTCTTTGATCTTGATAGAAGATGGTTCCTTCAAGGTGCAAGTGTAATCATGGTGAGTTCAGCCGGGCCGTGTCAATACCTGGTTCGACTCCAGGGGACAGAGAAACAAGGGACCCGACGTCCCAATATTGGAAGGTGGAAAGCCAGGAAAGAGGTCCGGACCTGGGGAGTGGGACCGGAAATTGGAGTTATTCAGGGCGTTGAACCTTTTGTCTGGTGCGCCACTTTTTCGGTCGGAGCATAGTAGCCGCGCCGGGCGTGAACCGAATAGTCATTGTCCAAGTGACCGAACAGGTCGGCCAACCGGACATCGATTTTTCGGAAAGCCCCGTCCCGGGCCGGATTGGTGGTGCTGTAACCCAGGGTATAGCGCAGTTTGAGGCGAGCCACCACATCGGCCAGGGCCGCATCCAAAGAGCCGGTGCGTTCGACGTCGATGATTTCTCCGCCTGTTTCATGGGTGACCTTATTGACCGATCCCTTGCCACCCAGCCAGTCAGGTACCCGCATGGTCAAAGGCAGGGATTCGCCGGCGGTCTTGATGCTATACACTACCGTTTCTGATTCCATGGCCTGGCGAATCAGCTGGTTCTGGCTGGACCGTGGTCGGACGGTGGCTTGGTTGTCCGACACCAGGATGATAGCTCTCCGTCGGTTAGGGGCCACCG
>JBGPHY010000035.1:0-17933 GCA_041484625.1 Terriglobia bacterium
CTATGCTCGATGGGCAGGCAAACGCTTGCCGACTGAAGCGGAATGGGAACGGGCGGCCAAGGGACCCCATGCCACCCGCTACGCCTACGGCAATGCCTACGATGCTTCCAAAGCCAACACTCAATCCCGAAAGACCACCCCGGTAGGATCGTATCCTCCCAACGGCTTCGGTGTGTACGACATGACGGGGAATGCCGATGAGTGGACCCTCAGCCTCTTCCGGCCTTACCCTTACAAGAGTTCGGACGGTCGGGAAGAATTAAGTGCCGAAGGCTCCAGGGTGGTGCGAGGCGGCAACTATTCCAGCGGGGAGCCTAGATCCCGCTGCCTGGTCCGTACTGCTGCCCCTCCTGCTCAAGCCTCTCTCACCACCGGTTTCCGCTGTGCCCGCGACGCGGGGTGACACCGGCGTTCACGGTGAGCCTAGTCTCCAAAGGGCAGGGAATTTTCGTTATGTGGAAACGTTTTACAGCGCAGATTGGCATCTTGTGCCGCGGAAACCCCAGAACCCTGCGGGTCTATTTCAGGGTGATGTTGTGACTCCCGAGGGTGACCCCGAGGGCCTGCTCGTAGCGGGCAACACTGCGGTTAAAGTCGGCTCGGGCCGCCACCTGTCGACGCCGCGAGTCGGTCAGTTCGTTCTGGCGGGTCAACACCAGGAAGTTGGTGGATTCGCCGGATTGGAAGAGACGGTTTTCACTGTCTAATTTTTGCCTGGCTGCCTCCGCACTGGCATCTGCGGCCACGATCCGCTGCCGCGAAGTTTGCAGGCCCTGCAAGGCATTGCGTACCTGGACTTCAATGACCTGCTCCAGTCTCGTTGACTCCAGGTTAAGCTGCCTCTCAGCGATCATGCTCTGCGCCAGGTTGGCCTGGGCGGTGCGGTTCCGCAGGTTGAGATCAATGGAAAATCCACCGGCCAGCGTTTGAAAGCGGCCGCTAAAGACATTGGAGAGAGCCGTCCAGTAGTTCCCCAACAGGTATTCGGGAAGAGGAGCAGAGGTAGGCGGCTGGATAGGAGGCAGACCTGCCAGATCCGACAATTCATTGAGCCGTCCATAGAGGATTTCGTTACTTGCGGCGAAGGGATTCTGCGCGGTCGAGAGCTTTCCTGCCAATCCGCTGTTGCCGTAAGACGCCAGCAGATCCACTTGAGGCTTGGTTTGCGAGGAATTAAATTGCTTTTGAATTGCATTGTTCTCCTTGCGCAACCTGGCCTGCACGAGTTCCGGACGCAAACTGAGGGCTTTGGCAACAGCCTGACTTAGCTCCGGAGGTTCGGCAGTCAACTGCAGCAAGGAGTCCTCGGTGATGATCTCTTCCGCCCAGAATTGGACTTCCCGGTTCGGGGCCAGTAAGCTCTTGAGCACGTTTTCTGCGGCCGTCACAACACCGATACTGTAGTAGAGGTTGTCCATCCGGCGTTCCAGTTCCGCCTTGGAGGCGGAAATTTCCAGGGGAGGAAGCATTCCTGCGTCGACCATCCGCTGATTCTGAGCCAGTAGTTCCCGCGCCAGCTTGACGTTTTCCGAGTTGACCTGGACATCCCAGCGGGCCTCAGCCAGGTTCCAATAGGCCAGGGCCACCTGGGTGACAATATCGATGACTTTGAGTTCAAAATCCGTGTCGGCTATTTCCGATTCCTTGCGCCGAATCCTCAACTCGGCCCGGGGACGATCCAAATCGCGGTTGCGCCAGAGGGGTTGGGCAAAATTGAAGAACAAGCGCGAATTGAAATACGGGTTCAATCCGGCAAAGGGATTGTTGGTGGATTGCCGGAAGTTCTCAAAATCGATCCTGAATGAAGATCCCGCCCACGGCAATTTTTGCTGATAATAGAAATTCTGAGTGAGGATGTGGTCGGTAGATTTTCCTTCCTGACCCAGGAGGGACGACCCTGTCGGCAAATTCCGAGATTCGACCAACGGTTGCCAGCGGAAAGTAGGGTCGAACGCGCCTTTTGCCGCTTGGACGCCCCGCTTCACGATCTGGGAATCGGATCTCTGAATCTGGACTTCCAGATTGTTTGCCAAAGCGAGTTCCAAGGCCTCTTCCAGAGGCAGCTTCTTTTGAGTCTTGCCGACGCCGACCCGCTGCGGGTTGAGTTCCTGGGACATCCCGAGGGTGCCAAGCCCTGAAACCAACAGTCCAATGCCGGCGGACTGAACCCACCAACGCAACCGCGAAGTTTGAAGCCTCATTGTCCGGTTCCCAATCTTCTAATGGTTCATTTGATTCACGCCTGACCACACTCGGCGCAAAACCAGACCACTACGTTCATAAAGGCGCGATACGCTGGCTTTCCATGACCACTGAGCCAGATCATCGAACAAGGAATAGGTCACGGGAGTCACCAGCAGGGTGAGGAGCAGGCAGAGCGACTGACCGCCAATAACAACGATTGCCACGGTGCGGCGGGATCCCGAGCCGGCCCCGCTGCCGAACGCCATGGGGATCATTCCTGCCACCAGGGCTGCCGTCGTCATCAGAATCGGCCGCAATCGATCCTCGCATCCTTTCATAATCGCCGGGAGGCGAGTCAATCCTTCCTGAGACCGGAGCGACTTAATATGATCGATCTGTAGGATAGAGTTCTTTTTCACAATTCCAAACAAGATCAGGATGCCGAGTGACGTATAGATGATCGAGAAGTTCTCGCCGGTCAGAATCAAAGAAAGCAAGGCAAAAGGGACAGAAAGCGGCAGACTGAGCAAAATGGTGACCGGGTCGATGAAGCTTTCGAACTGGGCCGCCAGCACCATGTACATAAAGACGATCGACAAGAGGAAGGCAATTACGTAGCTTCTGGAAGCCCGCCCGAACTCCTTGCTGCGCCCGACCAGGCCGGATTGGTAACCGGGGAGCATGTCCAATTTCCGAACGGTTTGGTCGAGGATCGGAATGACATTGCTCAAAGCTTGACCCTCAATCAGATTGGCCGAAATCATGATTTGGCGCTGACGGTTGAAGCGCTCAATCTGGGAAGGGCCGCTGGCCTCCTGGAGAGAAGCTAAATTGGAGAGGGGCACATTTCCCAGCGTCTGGGAAGGCACGTACAGCCGTTGCAGCGCTCCTTGGGAGTTCCGGAACTCCTTTTGAACGCGTAGTTGCACGTCGTAACGGTCATCGCCCTCCCGGTAGGTGGTCACCTGGTCGTCTCCCCCTACCAAGGTGCGTAAGGCAGTGGCAATGGAGGCCACACTCACGCTGAGATCGGCAGCCTTGTCCCGGTTAATCAGCACCCGCACTTCAGGTTTTCCCGGTTCATAGGAACTGTCCAAGTCGGCTACTCCGGGAATCTGGGCCAGCCGATTTTGGATGTCTGCGGAATACCGGTCGAGCCTCGCCAGGTCCGGTCCCTGGACAAAGAACATGAGGTCCTTGTTGATGCCTGCCCCCTGGATGACAGACGGGAGTTGCACGCCAATGGCAAGATCGCGGAATTTCTTCAGTCGGTTCCGGGCCATCACCATCAACTCCACCTGGCTCTCCTTTCTGGCACCGAGAGGAAGCAATTCCACCAGGATGGATCCGCGGTCAACCCGGCGTTGGGTGTCCGACCCAATGCTGGTCAAAAGATGTCTGATGCCGGAAAGCTTTCTTAGTTCCTCCTCCAACTGCCTCATGACTCCATCCGTTCCTTCCAGAGAAGAGCCCAGGGGCAGGCGGACCGTAATTTCGAATTCGCTCTGGTCATCCACCGGAAGGAAGTCTTTTCCGACACTCATGAACAACGGGAGGGAGGAGGTGACGGTCAGCAGGGACAGCACTACTATGATCCACCGGTGAGCCATCGACCACTCGAGCATATACCGGTACGGCCCAGCCATCATGCGGAAGAGGATTGTGTCCTTGGTGGCGCTGCCGTTCTTTCCATCTCCTGCCTTCAAGTAACGGGAACTGAGCATGGGAGTGAGTGTGAAACTCACCAGCAGGGAAACCATGATCGCGAAGGCCGCGGTATACCCGAAGCTGGACATGAACCTCCCCACGATCCCTCCCATCAAAGCCACCGGTACAAATATGATCACCAGGCTCAGTGTGCTCGCCATCACAGCCAACCCGATATCCCGCGTCCCCTGGATCGCCGCCTGGATGGGCGGGAGGTGCTTCTCCTCCATGAAGCGGAAAACGTTTTCCAGGACCACGATGGCGTCATCAATCACGATCCCTACCACCAGGGTCAAGGCCAGCATGGTGATCTGGTTGAGCGTAAACCCCATCAGGTACATTAGAGAATAGGTGGAGATGATTGAGGTCGGGATGGCCACTGTGGCAATCAGTGTCGACCGTCAGCTGCGGATGAAGAAGAGGACCACCAAGCCCGCGCACAGTCCCCCCAGGATCAGGTGTTCCTGGACTGCCTTGAAGGATTCCTCGATAAACCGGGACTGGTCGCGGGTGTAAGTGACTTTGAAATCCGGAGGCAGGATCTTCTTCAACTCCTCCACTCGCTCCTTGACACCATGGATCACGTCCAGGGTGTTTGTCCCGGACTGTTTACGAACCTCCAGGACTACCGCGAGAGTTCCGTCCAACCGGGCCAGGGAACGGGGTTCCTCAAAACTGTCTTCCACGATCCCAATATCGCTTACCCGGATCGGCCTTCCTCCAAAATTGGCCAGGATGACCCTTCCGAAATCCTCCGGACGTTCCACCCGTCCCAAGGTTCGAAGGGTCAGCTCACGCTGGCCCTGGTCTACCCGGCCACCGGGGATTTCCACGTTCTGAGCGGCAACGGCGTCGCGAACCTGGTCGATGTTTAAGTTGTAAGAGTAAAGTTTCTCCCCATCCAGCTTGATCTGGATCTGACGGATTCTTTCTCCCACGAACCGCACCTGCCCTACGCCGTTGAGTGATTCGATGTTTTTCTTGATCAGGTCATCGGTCAGCTTAGTAGTCTCGCGCAGGTCGCGTCCGGAGGAAACAACCACATTGATAACCGGAGCGGCATCCGTGGAGATTTTCTCAATCACCGGAGGCTTGACGTCTCGCGGCAACTGGCTAAGAACGCTGGAGACCTTGTCGCGGACCTCCTGCGCCCCGACATCCGGGTTCTTATCCAGAACGAATGTGACAATCACCTGAGAAATCCCCTCAGCGGAGACCGACCTCAACTCATCGATCCCGCTGACGGTGTTGACCGCTTCCTCGATGCGCTTGGTAACCTGCGTTTCCATTTCCTCTGGAGCTGCGCCGAGGAGAACAGTTGTGACAGTGACTGTTGGAAACTCGATCTTGGGGAAAAGGTCCACGCCCAATTTTTGATAAGCCGAAATCCCCATTACCACCAGCGCCATAATCAACATGGTGGCGAATACAGGCCGGCGTACACAGATCTCGGCGAGCTTCTGCATGCGTTACCCCTTAGCCCTTTTGGCCGGGATAGCCCTTACGGGGACTCCTTCAACCAGGGCCGCGAGACCACTGATCGCCACCCGGTCTCCGGGGTGAACCCTATCGGAGGGGACTTCTATCCAACCGTCAAATTCCTGTCCCGGGGGAATGCGTTTCTCCGATACGCGGCCATTTGCGAGAATAAAAAGCTTGGTCAATCCCGCCACGCTGGACAGCGCAGTCTTGGGAACCATGACGATCCTGGCATCCCGTTCCAACACTAACCGGACCTGGACAAACATTCCCGGGCGCAAACGCGGGTCGGTATCAATCAGCCGGGCCTCGGCCGTCAGCGATCGGGATTTCGCGTTCATTGCAGGATTGAGTTCCCGCACCAGCGCATGAAACTCACTGCCCGGGGCCGCATCCGTGTGGAAGGAGAGGGAAGTCCCAATGTTGACGGCGCCGGCGGCAGATTCAGGAACTTCCAGCCTTAACCGCATGGGATGAGTTTTGACTAGGGTCAAGACCGGGGCGTTCTCCCGCAGGTACTGACCGGGAGACACCAAGCGCTCGCTGACGGCGCCATCGAACGGCGCTCGGATCACAGAGTCGTCTAGGTGTTTCTGGGCCAGTTTGACCTCAGCCCGCAAGGCGCGAATCAAGGCCAGTTGGGTCAGCAATTCGTTGCGCGTGGCATCCAGGGCCGCCTGGCGGGCGTTGCAGGCTTTTTCCAGCTCAATGTAGCGCTCTCGAGAAATGTCCCCTGTCTCGACCAGCTTGGAGGCGCTTTCATATTTGAATTTGGCGTTTTCATACTGGGCAGTGGCTTCTCGGATGGCAGGAGTGGAGTCGACCGATAACACTTCCTGATTCGGCTCCAAACCGATCCGAGCCATTGTCTGGGCTAGTGCGGCCTGGCTTCTTTCCAGCTGAAACTCGAATTCTTGCTTGTCCAGTTCTGCAAGCACATCGCCCTTGCGGACCTCCTGACCGAAATCCACACGAATGTTCGACACGCGCCCGGACACCTCGGAACTGGCTGTCACGGTTTCTGCTGGATTCAGAGATCCCGTCACAAAAATGGCGCGCTCCACCTGACGCGATTCCGCCAGGACGAACTGAATCTCGACAGGTTCATTGGTCTTAGCCGAATCCTCCTGGGGGCGGGACGAATTCCGGGAGCAGGCTATGAGTGACACCCAAACGAGCAGCCATCCGCCAAATCGCAAATTCATCGTGCCTCTTTCTTCGGTATCCGGATGCCATCCAGAAAAACGTTGACCAGATTAGCAGATGCTAACCCGGGAAGCGGCAAGTTAACGAGTTATTCTGCAATTGTCAAACTCTTTGATGACTCGATCGATTTTCAATTCCGTTCCTTATGACTCACTTCCCATGAAGAGTACCCAAGAGGGGTACTTCCAGAGCCGTTGCCTTGTTGTGGTTCGTGGAGAAAAAGGAGCAAAAAAGAAAGAACGCTGCTACGGCTACCCCTTTTTCTCATTCTCCGAATCCTTCGGAGTAACTATAAGGGTCGCGCGGGTGACCGCCGTCACCTGTCGCGACTCCCAGGGACCGACGGAGTGGTGCCCTCCATTTGTCATGCGTCCTCTAGACTCTTTAGACGCCTTCTCTGACTGCCCATGTGAAGAAGAGGGCATCCTACAGGTGGAGCGTTCCTTCCGAATACAATACCGCACGACCGGAAATCGTGACGCGATCTCCCCGATCTTCACAGAACAGTTCTCCGCTGCGAGCCGAAACCTGAAGGGCATGGAGCTTTTGTTTTCGTAATTGTTGGGACCAATAAGGGATCAACGTGCAATGTGAAGAACCGGTCGCGGGGTCTTCCGGAATACCGGCCCCGGGTGCAAAGAACCTGGAGACGAAATCGCAATGGCTTCCCGGAGCGGTCGTAATCACTCCAAGCCGGTCAATGTCCTTCAGAAGGGACATGTCAGGCTTGAGGCTACGGACGTCTTCTTCCTTGGGGTAGATCGCCAGGTAATCCCTTGAGGCAAGAATTTCAGCCGGTGCGGCTCCCAGCGCTCGGGTCAACAGGGGGGGCGCCAGGCATGCGGCCGGCGGGCGCGATGGAAAGTCGAGAGAGAATAGATCGGCATCCCGGCGTACGACCAAGGGGCCACTTGGGGACGAAAAGCTCACAATCGAGCCGGCCGGCTCGAGATAGTTTAACACTACAAAGCCGGCGGCCAGGGTGGCATGGCCGCAGAGATCCACTTCCACTGTGGGTGTAAACCATCGGATCTCAAAACTCGACCCTTTCCGCACCAGGAAGGCCGTCTCGGAAAGATTGTTCTCTGCCGCAACGGCCTGAAGGACCCTTTCATCCAGCCACTCCGTCAATGGACAGACCGCGGCGGGGTTGCCTCTAAAAACCTGGGAGGTAAAGGCGTCAACGTGATACAGCGGGATCTTCATGAAAGAGCTCCTCTCTTGACTTTTGCGCGGCCTGTGTTCGAAAAGCTGCCGGCCTCTCTTAAGCATAGGGAAGTCTGCGAAATTTTCCAGTTAAATCAGATTATGTGGGAGTAGAATCCCTTCTGAAATCCAGGTATTTGAGTTAGAATCCTGATCCCTGTGAACGCCCGTCAGGAGGCCGGAAGATCGACGGACACGCCAGGCGGATGCAGATTCTTGTGGCTTGAGGATGGTCTTCCACGGTAAGGATAAGGAGGGTTCTTGGAAAGAATCAGTGTTGGAATCATTGGCGGGAGTGGGCTTTACCAGATGGAAGGGCTGACAGACATTGAAGAGGTCAGCGTCGATACCCCATTCGGCTCTCCGTCAGACAGTTTTATTGTGGGTGAACTGGAAGGCAAGCGCGTAGCGTTCCTGGCCCGGCATGGACGGGGGCATCGGCTATTGCCGTCGGAACTCAATTTCCGCGCCAACATTTTTGCCTTGAAAAAGCTGGGTGCGGAGCAGGTTATCTCAGCCAGCGCCGTGGGCTCTCTGAAAGAAGAACACAGACCCCTGGATATCCTGATCCCGGACCAGTTCTTCGATCGGACCCGAGGACGTGTGTCCACTTTTTTTGGCGAGGGGTTAGTGGCACATATCAGTTTTGCCCACCCGGTCTGTTCTCGTTTGGGGAAGGTTCTGGCTGATGCCGGAGCGAAGCTACAGGTGTCAGTGAAATTTGGCGGTACCTACCTCTGCATGGAAGGGCCGGCGTTTTCCACCATGGCTGAGTCCAACGTATACCGGAACTGGGGGATGGACGTCATCGGGATGACCAACCTCCAGGAAGCCAAGCTGGCACGTGAAGCCGAAATCTGCTACGCCACCATGGCCCTGGTGACCGACTACGATTGCTGGCATCCACATCATGATGCTGTGACGGTGGACCAGATTGTGTCAGTTCTCATTCAGAACAGCAAGAACGCGCAAAGACTGATCCGTGCAACCGTCCGGGGTCTGGATGGGACACGCGCCTGCAAGTGCGGTTCCGCCCTGAAATCCGCTATCCTGACTGATCGGGCTGCAATTCCGGCAGCCACACGCGAGAAGCTGAAATTGCTGATCGAGAAATATGTCTGAAAACAGATGAAATCCGAAATGCGAATTATGAATTCTGAGTCACGCGTTATAGGGCGTTTTGTGAAACGCGGAAACTTGCTTGAGTCACGCTTTAAGGAGCGAAATGGGCTATGTCCATTCTGGTAGTCGGTTCGGTGGCATTTGACTCGGTTAAGACCCCCTTTGGGGAGGTGCAGGAAATCTTGGGCGGATCGGCCTCGTATTTTTCCATTGCGGCCAGTTTTTTCTCACCCGTGAACCTGGTTGCCGTGGTAGGAGAGGATTTCCCCCAAGAGAATGTCGACCTTTTTGGCAGATTCGGGGTGGACCTTCGAGGGCTCCAGCAAGTTCCCGGCAAGACCTTTCGTTGGGTCGGCGAGTATGGCCACGCATTAAATGAGGCCAAAACCATCGATACCCGGCTGAACGTTTTTGAATCCTTTCGGCCGGTGATTCCAGAGATGTACAGCGATTCCGAGTATGTCTTTCTCGGCAATATTGATCCTGTCCTGCAGAAAGACGTCTTGTCTCAGGTGAATAGGCCGCGCTTCGTGGCTTGCGATACGATGAACTACTGGATCCAATCGAAACCCCGGGAGTTGAGGGACACACTGAGCTTGGTCGACATCCTCATCATCAACGATGCCGAGGCCCGGATGCTGAGCAAAGAGTCGAACGTGAACAAGGCAGCAAGAGTCATCCGCTCCTGGGGGCCTCGGATCCTGGTCATCAAGAAAGGTGAATATGGGGTCTCGCTGTATGCCGGCGACTCAGTTTTTGGCGTCCCGGCCTTTCCTTTGGAAGAGGTGTATGATCCCACCGGCGCAGGAGACAGTTTTGCCGGCGGGTTTGTAGGCTATCTTGCAAAAACCGGGCGCCTTGACGATGCCACTGTCCGCAAAGCAGTCGTTTACGGGTCGGTGATGGCGTCCTTCAATGTTGAGGAATTCAGCCTCAATCGGTTAACGAAACTTACACCCGCGCAAATTCAGAATCGCTATGGGGAATTCAAGAGATTGACAGAGTTTGAAGTAGACGACATTTGGTAGAGAACATGAAAGGTTTGCCGTTTTCGAAGCTGGAAGGAATGGGCAACGATTTTGTGGTCATGCCGCTCGAGGCAGTTGTGGAGGGGCATGGGCCCCAGTTGGCACAGGAGATCTGTGAACGGCACTTCGGCATTGGCGCTGATGGGCTGATCCTGTATCAGAAGGTGGATTCCGCCCAAGCCGACTATGTCATGAGGCTCTTCAACGCTGATGGCAGCGAGGCTGAGGTATCAGGGAACGGTTTGAGATGCCTCTGTGCCTACCTTTATCATCATCAACTCCAAAGCGCAAAAGAGCTGCGCCTCCAGACTGGAGCCGGCCTCAGGCGAGTCCGTCGGCTGGATCCAAAGCCGGGGGAATTCTGGTTTGAAGTTGAGATGGGCTCTCCGTTTTTTCTGGCTGAAGAGATCCCGTTTCATCTGGAACCTTCGCCTGCTTCCCTGGTGGGGTGTGAACTTGCCGTTGGGGAAGAGATCTATTCCGCCACGGTGACCTCGATGGGCAATCCCCACTGCTCCCTTTTTGTGGATGACTTTGACTCGCTGGATTGGCCACGCTTGGGCCGCGCCATCGAAACCCATCCGGCCTTTCCGCGGAGGACCAATGTGGAGTTTGTCAAAGTGCTGGGACGCGGGGAGATGGAAGTCCGGTTTTGGGAACGTGGAGTGGGGGCGACGCTCGCTTCGGGGACCGGGTCCTGTGCGGCGGTGGTCGCTTCAGTTCTGAACGGCTACACGGACCGATCAGTCGTGGTGAGGACCGGAGGTGGGAAACTGAAGATCCTCTGGCGGTCAGATGATTCGGTGGTGTTGACGGGGCCTGCCAGATTGATCTGCGAAGGGGAGTACTACTGGAACGATGCCTGTTGAAACTAAAACAATCGAAGTAGCAACTCGCGGTTTCTGCGACATTATCGACATCACGCGCAAGGTGGAGTCGGTGTTGTCGTCCTCCCGTCTGAGCGACGGGACCGTTACCCTCTTTGTTCCGGGCTCGACCGCCGGGATCACCACCGTCGAGTACGAATCGGGATGCGTGGAGGACTTAAAACAGGCCTTTGAGAGATTGGCCCCGATGGGTGGCCATTACAGCCACAATGCCCGATGGGGAGACGGCAACGGGTTTGCCCACGTTCGAGCAGCTATGTTGGGCGCTTCACTCAGTGTTCCCTTTTCGGAGAAGCGCCTTCTGACCGGGACCTGGCAGCAGATTATCCTGGTCGACTTCGACAACCGCTCCCGTCGCCGCGAAATCATTCTCCAGTTGGTGGGGGAGTGAACAGTTAAGGCAGAGGAAGGTCCATTCGGTTGTCGGGCCGCGAAGTGCTTCCCCGCGTCGGGATACCGCCGTCTTTTCCCATTCTTCCCAGTTTTCGGCAGATCAGTCCCGCCAGCAACCCGTAAAGAAGAGCATCCACGGCAAATACCAGCCGGATGTCAAGAGAGGCCAGAAGGCCACCGAGCATGGGGCCGGCGGCCCCGCCCAGCATGGCAAAGCTGGAAAGCATCCCAAACGAAGCTGCCCGGTCAGTTGCAGGGATCACCCGGGTTGCAACCGTATAAGCGACGGTCAAAGTCCCACCAGCCAGCAGGGCGAGCAAAACCCTCAACGATAGAAGTTGGAGTACCGAGCCTGACAGGACCAGCACTGTGCACACCACGCAACCTGAAACCAGCCGCCACAACAGGAAGCGGCCGGGGGCGGTGCGGACTAGCTTCCTTCCGGAATACCATGCGGCAAAACTCTCTGCGAAGGCTGCCAGAGAGATGATGATCCCCGCCACTCTGGCAACATCCTGGGTGGACTCCAGCAAACGGGCGACAAACAAGGGAATTACCGGTGCAAAGGCGCGGTCGATCGCTGTGATCAAAAACAGAAGGCAAGCGATTAGAAAGATGTTGGGAAGCCCGAGGAGAGCCCTGAAACTATGATGCTCCCGGGAGACACCAGATTTTGACAGGGGAGCATCCCCTGCCGGCCTGTCTCGGTAGAGAAGAAGGAACAACAACAAACTCAAAAGACAGAGTGTGGAAGTGATGAAAAATGTCTTGCGGATGCCGATCCAGCCGGCCAGGAATCTCCCGAGGAACGGGCCAATGGCGGCGCTGAAGATCTGCGTAGCCTGCAGTGTCCCGATCAATCGTCCTGCCTTCTCTTTGGGAGCCAGCTGAGTTACCAGTGCGATGGAGAACGTATTGAAGCCCCCTAAGAGTCCGAGAAGCGCCCGAAGGAAGAACAATTCGTAGATGCTTGTCGAAAACCCGGTAAGAAACCAGATCAGGAAGAGCGCAGCGGTGATTCGAAGCGCCATTATCTTAAGACCAACGCGGTCTGCCAGCCTGCCCCACAAAGGGCCCACTGCAGAAGCCAGCAGCGGGGAGATGCCCAGCACGACCCCTGCCCAGAGAGCCACCTGAGAAGGCGATGTCACCCCCAGCATTTGAATGTACAGGGGCAGGAAGGGCATCACCAGGGTGAAGCCCGCGAAGATGAGGGCGGCAGAGATGGTGACAGCCCACTGGTTACGTTCCCATTGAGTTGCAGGAAGCCAGCGGGAGGTGAGGGATTCTGTGAACACAGGTTTGATGACCCGGCTACAGGCAGTTAATGTTGCCTGCTGGAAGCCGAAGGAAGCGGTCTTATTTACCTCGGGGAGAATTTGGCACGGCGAGATGTCTGAGCAGATCCACCAGTTGTTCGGCCCAGTTGGCACCACCCTGGATGGTGGCGAGCAGTTCATCCATGGATTCCTTGACTCTTTCGTAGCTGATGGAGTCTTTGTATTGGCGGATCTGCTCGGCCTCTTCCGGGGAATGGACGCACGACCTCTCCAGGCGCTCGATCAGGCCGTTCAGGCGAGCCAGGTTACTCCGCAATTGCTCTGCGCCAGTTGCGACATGGCGCATAGAAGACTCGACTTCAGTCACAATGCTGGTGGCGAACTGAATCAAGGCCGACATTTTATCCAGCTCTCGCGACTGGTTCTCTGAACCCTTGAGTTTGTTCTGCTGGCTGGCTACCTGCTTGAAAACTGCGCTCAAGCGAGAGTTGAGCAGTGCGTTTTCCTCCTGCATTCCTGTCAGGTCGGCCTCCAGTTGGAGCTTCTGAGTTTCCAGTTCTTTAAGGGTCGTATCAAAAGAGTTCCGGGCTGAGGCAACCTTTTCAACCAAGTCCTTTAGGGCCGGATCGATCTGCCGCCCGGCTTCCAGACTGGCCTCCGCAGAGTCTTCCAGGATTCTCGATACCTCTGTGAGGGACCTCGAGAATGACCGGGAAACTCCCAGGGAGAGCAAGATTCCGCCCAACAGCATGATGCCGCAGAACAGGCCCAACTGCTTCCGGATGTGGTTCACCACCAACTCGGTTCCCCGTCCCGAGATTCCCAGCAGGATGGTTCCGATTCGAAGCTGTTCGAAAAAAACGGGCCGGGAGACGTGAACCACTGGTTCCCGAGTCGGGGGCCAGAGAGCTGCTTCCGATGTCCAGTCGGATTCTCTCCTGAGAGCTTCTGCCACTCGCGGCTGGAGGGCAATTTTTCCTTGCTGGCTGATCCCGCTGTCGGCCAGCGGCTTTCCTTCTTTGTCGAGGATAAGCACGTAAAGAATATCGTTGTCGCGGAGTAGGCCTCTGGCGATCTGGTTCAGGGCAGCCTGATCGTTGACTACCAACGGCCCAATGGCAGATTTATCCAGGACCTCAGCCGCAAGCCTGGCTCGGCGGGAGGTCTCATCTGCCAGGTGGCCCCCAACCTGTGAAGGAAGCCAGTAAAGCAACAAAACGGAGAAGAGACCGAGGATGGATACCAAGAGAATCAAGAAACGGTTTCGCAAATGGTGGGACTCCTCCTTTCGTCCTTCATTATCGGCCAATTTCAGACCGGCTGCACAAATTGTTGCCTGGACAGGCTCAGAATCGGGCCGACAAGGGCAAGCATATGGGCCAGGATGAAAGAAGAGAGACTCCCGGAAATCTCACCAATCATAAAAAAAGATAAGAATTCCTGGGAAAAAGACGAATCGTTCTTAAGGGGCCTTTCCCCTTGCAGGCTCACTCTCGGTGGAGTCTTGACTCATGCCCAAATTGCGTTTCTCCCAGGATGGTACGAATCCAGATGCTCGCGAAGTTCCTGTCCAGGAATGGCTTCACGCGGCTGTCGGGGCTGGACTGGGAGACTGGTTTGAGGGTGTCGGGACCTTGGAAAATCTTGTTCAAGTGGAAACACTTCGCGGTTTTGCACAGGTAATCCTGGATTCCACAAGACCAGGCGTGGAGCAAGCGGCTGACAACAGACTGGTGGAGTTCACGCGGACCCTTGAATCATTGCTGGATGGATGGCATATTGTCCCGAAAGCTTCGAGGGAGAACTGTATCGTCTTCCAGAACGACAAAGGGGTTTGTTTTGAAGCCACATTAGTTCTTGGTGACACCGTTTTGTTCCAGCCACGGATTACAGAGGAACAGCGAATGGCGGTGCGAAGTGACTACAAGTTTCCCCGCATGCAAGCCAACCTGACCCGCAATCCCGAATCGGTCTATGCAGGGATGAATATGGGATTCTTGCGGGACATGGAACTTCTCAGTACGTTGATTTCCATGTGGGAGAAGAAGGGCGTCAGAAACCGCTGAATCTCGAAGCATCCCATCCTATCACGCGGAGCTAACTCCAAATGGAGAGAAGTATACAGGCTAGGTTTGTTTCCACTGCCTAAAATGGACTCGAGGCTGGCAGGAGGGCAGAAGGCTGTCTCATGCCCATACGTCTAGCAGCGACCCTTTGAGATGAGGCACTTCCAGCCCGACTCCTTCCGGACCGGTTTTCTGGTAGGTGGGATATCGATCAGCCTCTCCCCACAGGGCAACGCGGACATGCCTCCGCTGAGAGGACTCATCGGAATAGACAGATATCAGCCCAGCCCGCCGCGCCCGATTGAAGAATTCCGGACCAGGAGCCAGGTTTTGGCGATCAAAATTGGCAAGGGGCGGGAGAATTTCGATTGTCGAATCTCCCTGCAGAATCGGTCTGAGAATCTTAGTCTCCCCGGGACTGACGACAAATCGACCCGCGGGTCAGGAGATATTTCCAGGCCCAGCCATCCGGATATATCCATAGCTCAACTTCGAAGAAATGTCAATAGAAACTGTCAAAAAACCGTCAGCGTTAACCGCCATCAGACTATCCGGTTTACAACCATGGCGGTCATGTCATCGGTGGGTTTGACGCCGTTGCAGAACGTCAATACGTCGGAAAACAGTTCCGGGATCAACTGGGCCGGGGCGAGGGTTTTGTGGCGCTGAAGGAAGGAGACAAGACGTTCCTCGCCGTATTCCTCTTCTTTCTCGTTGAAGGCCTCGGAGATACCATCCGTGTAAAGAACCAGGCCGTCTCCGGGTTCGAGACCTGCCTCGCTAGACTCGAAGCGCAGATCCTTCATGACGCCCAGAACCAGTGATGTCGAACTCAACCGTTCCACTGTGTGGTTGGCCCGCAGGAGAAAAGGCGGGTTGTGTCCCGCGTTGACATAGGAGAGATGGCCGTCCCGGGTGTCGAGTTCTGCGAAGAAAAGTGTGACCAGGCTGTTTTGGGGTGTGCTGGTATAAAGGTAATCGTTCAGTTTTCCGATCAGGTCAACCCCGCGAAACCCGGCGGTAATCAGTGTGCGCAGGCTGCCCTGAAGCAAGGCCATCAACAGGGCTGCGGGCATGCCCTTGCCGGCAACATCGCCGACCACAATAGCCACTCGGCTCTTTCCCTCCAGTTCAATTACGTCGTAGTAGTCCCCACCCACCGTGTTGGCCGGCCGCATCTGGCAGTGGATGCTGATCGCGTTCTCCTGGAAGGGCTGAGACGGCACCAGTCCGAATTGGATCTCCCGGGCAATGTTGAGATCAGCCTTCAAATCCAGCTTGTCACGCAATTCGAGCAGCAGCAGGAAAAAGAGTATGAGAAAAGCAATCAACCACCAACCGGCTCCCGAGTTTCCTCGTACCAAGACCCGGCCGGATTCCTCCACCTGGACGCTGAAGCTCATATGCTGGATCAAGCCGATCAGAAAGGCGAAGATGGAAACGGCGAATGCGATCCGCCGCGGCGGGCTCAATCGAAAGGCCAGAGCAGTGAATACCTGCCACGCCATTTTCGGATAACGGGTATGCCAGGGGAGAGGGCGCAATGCTGCAAAATCGATCTCCCGCATAAAGAACCGGTAGGTGTCGCGGGCATCATGATGCAGCATTTCGCGAAGGCCCTCCCTGGTGACATCCCGGGTAAACAAGTCCCGGAGGCTCCGGACGATAGTCTCCATCGCGCCGGAGGGTTTAGCCTCGTGCCGGGGCTGGGCTTTGGGGGCAGTCTTCTCCTCAAACCGGCTCGCGAAATCCGCCAGCCGCTGGCCTAAATTGGTGAGATCACTCTTGGATACCATTGCTTATCCTTGAACCGGAAGCTCGGCCGGAACCGAGTTCTCGGCACCGCCTTTCGTTGCAGGCCGCCGAGATTATAGCGGACCTCGATTCACCGTTGCCAGACAGAGTAAATCACGGGCCTGATTCCACCGTCAAGAAATAGACTGACCATGATCGGCCGGCATGGGAGTGGACGAAACAGAAGCTAGTCTTTATCCGGAATCAATATCGTCAACCGGCTCGCTCTATCGTTCTGAGGCGATTGCATAGCGGCCGTACCTATCGGGTGAGATGGTGTGCAAGAACTCCGAATGGCTCCCAGATTTTTTCGCACCTTCTGACTTACCGCTTTGTTGTGGCCTTGATCTGGTTAAGAGTGAACCTCCCTGCTGAGGCTGCTTACAAAGTGATTCTGAAAAGTGGAACTGTGATCGAAGCGAAATCAAAAGCCGTTTCGATCGAGGGTTTCTTCCGATTTACTGCCCTCGACAACAAATTCTATGTCCTTCCGGTGGAACAGGTAGACCTTCAGACCACAGAGCAGGTCAATGCAGCAAAACCTTTGTACTACACCATTGATTGAAGTAGAGTAGATATTCAGCAATCAGTCACTCTCTCTTTCTAAAAGCCCTGTCTCTCGCCCGTGAAGAAGGGGGCGGCCGTGGAACAGGTGATTCGTCCTGCGGTGATTCGTCTCGGGGTCTTTCATTGTAGGCACACATTCTCCGTGTGATCAAAGTCGGCGCTAGCTCTTGCCGCGCCAGGAGGCGCCATGATCGGCCAAACGATCTCTCACTACAAGATTCTGGAAAAGCTCGGGGAAGGCGGGATGGGCGTGGTCTACAAGGCCCGTGACACCCACCTGGACCGCCTTGTCGCTCTCAAAGTGCTGCCGCCGGAGAAGGTCGCTGACCCCGAGCGCAAACGGAGGTTCGTGCAAGAGGCCAAAGCCGCCTCAGCGCTGAACCATCCCAACATCATCACGATCCACGATATCGCCAGCCAGAATGGCATTGACTTCATTGTGATGGAGTACGTGCAGGGCAAGACGTTGGATGCCCTGGTCCCGCGCAAGGGACTGCGACTGAATGAGACCCTCAAGCTCGCCATCCAGATGGCCGACGCCCTGGCCAAAGCCCACTCAGCCGGGATCGTCCATCGCGATCTGAAACCGACCAATGTGATGGTGACCGAGGACGGCCTGGTGAAGGTCCTGGACTTTGGTCTGGCGAAACTGACGGAGATTTCAGGGGGCGGAGAAGGGGCGACACGCACGCTTGAGTCCCAGACGGAAGAAGGAACGATTCTTGGGACAGTCTCCTACATGTCACCCGAGCAGGCTGAAGGGAAGAAGGTCGATGCCCGTTCAGACATCTTCAGCTTCGGCTCGGTGCTGTATGAGCTGGCGACAGGGCAGCAGGCTTTTCATGGAGACTCGAAGATGTCCACGCTGGCGGCCATCTTGAATCAGGAACCCAAGCCCGTTAGCCAACTGGTTCCAGGTATTCCACGCGATCTGGAGAAGATCATCGCTCGTTGTCTGCGCAAGGACCTTAATCGCCGCTTTCAGGTCATGACCGACCTGAAGGTGGGTGACCC
>JBGPHY010000036.1:0-17840 GCA_041484625.1 Terriglobia bacterium
CTTTCAGGGTTGTCCCGGTTGTGTCCATCATTCCGAGGGTTGGTCCGCCATGGGGCGGACAACCCTCGACTGTTAATTCAGAACCGCTTCGCGGTACCCAACGAATCAAAATTTCCAAACATCAGCGCCGCGCGAAGCGACAGTGGTCGCGCGGCGCGGCTCTTACATTAAATCCTCACTCTTAGAAAAGGGGGATGAAGCTTTGATAAAGCTTCATGTTTCAACCGCCGGGGGTTGTCTATAGGCCCCAAGTCGGGATAACCCTCAGGCAGTTAGAGCGGCCTTCCCTCGATTTCCAAGGGGGAATTTGATCTACAGAAACAGTTCCCAGCAGCCCAGACTCAGCTATTGGGACTGCGGATTCAAAAATCTGGAACAAAGACCACGCGAGATTTAAGGCGGAACTTCTGCCTGAATTTGCTTGTTGCAAATCGGCGAATTTTCCGTAAGATATGGGCACTTCCCGCCTAGATAGCACACGGAAGCGGAAATTCTGATCCCTTGGGCAAGGACAAAAGCCCGAAGCTGGATGGATTACCCACCCAAATTCAAATTGAAAAACACCAGGCTCCGCGACTGGATGCAGGAAATGGCGGACTTGTGCAAACCGGAGGATGTGCACTGGTGCGATGGAAGCCAGCAGGAATATGACCGTCTCTGCCAGTTGATGGTTCGGTCCGGCACATTCATCAAGCTGAATGAAGACAAGCGGCCCAACAGCTATCTGGCCCGCTCCGATCCCAGCGACGTAGCCCGGGTGGAAGACCGCACTTATATTTGCAGTTTGCGCAAAGACGACGCTGGCCCCACCAACAACTGGGTCGACCCCAAAGAGATGAAAGCCACTTTGCAAAGACTCTTCGAGGGGTCAATGCGCGGAAGGACCCTGTACGTCGTCCCATTCAGCATGGGACCGCTCGGATCTCCGTTTTCTATCATCGGGGTTGAGCTAACCGATTCTCCTTACGTCGTGGTTAACATGCGCATGATGACCCGAATGGGGCTGCCGGTGCTGAGGGCCCTTGGGAACGGCAGCTTTGTCCCCTGCGTGCACTCGGTGGGAATGCCGCTGGAACCGGGCCAGGAGGATGTGCCCTGGCCTTGTAACAAGGAGCAGAAATATATTGTCCATTTCCCTGAGGAACGTTCCATCTGGTCTTATGGCAGCGGATATGGGGGAAATGCTCTGCTCGGCAAGAAGTGCCTGGCCCTGCGCATTGCTTCCTGCATCGCCCGGGATGAAGGCTGGCTGGCGGAGCACATGCTGATCCTGGGCGTAGAGTCTCCCGGAGGAGAGAAGACCTACGTGGCTGCGGCCTTCCCCAGTGCCTGCGGGAAGACCAACTTTGCCATGCTGATCCCGCCGAAGGGATTTGAGGGTTGGAAGGTCACCACGATTGGGGATGACATCGCCTGGATTCGTATCGGGGCCGACGGCTGGCTCTACGCGCTCAATCCGGAAGCCGGCTACTTCGGGGTGGCGCCAGGGACTTCCATGCAGTCCAACCCGAATGCTTTGCTGACCGTCGCGCGAAACAGTATCTTTACCAATGTAGCGCTGACCCCTGACGGCGACGTCTGGTGGGAAGGTCTGACGGAAACGCCGCCACCCGAACTGATTGACTGGCAAGGCCAGCCCTGGAAGCCGAGATGCAGTCGAAAGGCGGCCCATCCTAATGCCCGCTTCACCGCCCCGGCATCCCAGTGCCCCTCCCTGGATCCGGGCTGGGAAAACCCCAGAGGGGTCCCCATCAGTGCGTTCATCTTCGGAGCGCGCCGCAGCCAGGTGGTCCCTCTCGTCGTCCAGGCGTTTAACTGGAACTTCGGCGTCTACATGGCCGCCACCCTGGGTTCGGAAACCACCGCAGCCGCCACCGGGAAACTGGGAGAGGTGCGACGAGATCCCATGGCCATGCTGCCTTTCTGCGGATACCACATGGCCGACTACCTCAATCACTGGCTGCAGATCGGCCGTGAGATATCCCACCCGCCGCGCATCTTCAGCGTCAACTGGTTCCGTACAAACAGCCATGGCCGCTTTCTTTGGCCCGGCTTCGGTGAAAACATGCGAGTCTTAAAGTGGATTGTGGACCGGATCCACGGCCATGGGTACGCCGCCGAGAGTCCCCTGGGCTGGATGCCCCTGTGCGAAGACTTCGAGTGGGAGGGTCTTGACAGTGTCACCCCGGAAGATTTCAATCAGCTGATGGCCATTGACCGCGAAGCCTGGAACCACGAGATCTCCTTCCACGAAGAACTCTTCGCCAAGCTTTACGACCGGCTCCCCAAGGAGTTTCTCTTCATGAGGGAACTCATCCTCTCCAGCCTCTGGCGCTCCCCAGGGCGGTGGAAACTCAACCAGGACTGAGGCACACACCCGGCAGCACCCTCCATTCGAAACAAGAAACAAAGGTCCGAGGCGGCCTAAGAGGATGTCTAATCCGAAGTTCATTCCTGCTTGAGCAGGGATGAACTTCGGATTAGGTAGAGATATTCTCCACAGCAAGCAGCATAATCAGCAAATTCCCTCGCCAGTGCCGATGAAAACGGGGTGCGGAGTTCCGCCTTCAGGCGGTGCCGGCTAAAGCCGGAACTCTAAACTGAGGCCATTCTCACCTGAGGTATCCCTCAGAAGATTTTACTTTTCCGTGACATATACCTAGTGAAGCCTTGGTAGCTTATGTCTAGGAAGAGGCTCCATCGAGGGTTCTGCAGTCCTCAATGGGGAAGCATTACAATTCGGGGAGGAAATTCCCTCACTACCTACCACGATGTTAACACAACACCAAGCCTATAACCTGCTGTTGAAAATACACTTAGCCGGTCGTTGTCTCGTCTGTTCTGGGGTAAGAACGTGCACTTCTCAAGAAAGGAGTTGAGGCGCAACTCGGAAAAGATTCCGGGCTCCAATCATCCATCACCGTCCACAGCAGAAAACCTTCTCTGCACTTAGTCTGAGCGGCGAAAGCCGCATCAAGTTGCCTCTCAAAAGGATGGAACCACGGCTTCGGATGCCATCATTCCCGATGAGGAATGGATGGTTAGGATGTCGCACCGGGGAGAAGAAAGGCTTCTTCCCCGAATGGTGGGCGGAGTAAGGCATCGGCGGAACCCGGGATTTGTCAGTTTGACCTTGACAGGGGTCATGAGTTGCTCCAAAACTGCCTCTGTTCTGTCGAGCTGAACTGAAAGCCGACAGACCCTGAGGAGTCCTCCATTATGAAACTCAAGATTCTAGGATCCCTGTTCGTTTTCGCTCTAGCGCTTCAAGGGCAGACGTCGCTTCCCTCGTTTGTTGATGTGACCAAACAGTCGGGCATCCGGTTTGACCATTGTATGGGGGACAAGAAGCTCAGCAACATCCTGGAAGCCACGGGTTCCGGCGGCGCTTTCTTCGACTACGACGGAGACGGGAAAATGGATGTCTACGTCGTCAACGGTTGCTACCTGGAAGGAATCAGTGATGCCAAATCGCCTTTCAAAGGGGTTCGGATGACGAGCCATTTGTATCGCAACAGCGGCGATGGCACTTTTACGGAGGTCACGGAGAAGGCCGGGGTGAGTAACGAGCATCGCTATGGGATGGGTTGCCAGGTAGGTGACTACGACAACGATGGTCATCCTGATCTCTATGTGACCAATTACGGCAAGAATGCTCTTTATCACAACAACGGCAATGGCACCTTCACCGAGGTCACCGACAAAGCCGGGGTGGGTGTGAATAAGTGGAGTACGGGCTCTGCCTGGATTGACTACGATAAGGACGGCTACCTGGATCTGTTTGTGGCCAACTACCTGGAATTCGATCCGGAGTACCGCCTGTACTACGAAGCGGATATCTATCCCGGTCCTTTGGCTTATCCGTCCCAGACCAGTGTCCTGTTCCATAACAACCATGACGGCACGTTTACCGATGTGACGGAAAAGACCGGGGTGAACAAGAAAGGCCGGGGGATGGGTGCCCTCGCGGTGGACTACGACGAGGATGGCTGGACCGACCTCTTTGTCGCCAATGACGCCACAGCCAATTTTCTTTACCACAATAACGGCAATGGAACCTTCACGGAAATAGGTCTCACTGCAGGGGTGGCTTTTGGACAAAATGGAAATGCCGCGGCCTCGATGGGTGGAGACTGGAGAGACTATGACATGGACGGGAAGCTGGATCTGCTGGTCCCGGCTATGGGCTACAACGCGCTTTATCGAAACCTGGGAAAGAGTGCGTTCCAGGATATGGCCGTGGAGGCCGGGTTGGCCATCATCAGCGGCCAGTACTGGTCGTGAAGTGGAAAGTTCCTGGATTACGACAATGACGGTTACGTGGATGTGATGGTGGTTAATGGAGACGGTCACCGCCTGACCGACACCCAGGAAGCCATCCTGGCCCGGAATGTTGCCGGTCGCAATGGCAAACGGGTTTTCCAGGATGTGGCTAACCAATCCGGTCCTTACTTCGAGATGAAGACCGTAGCTCGCGGATTGGCGCTGGGGGATTTTGACAATGACGGAGACCTGGACGCGCTTATCCTTAATATTAATCAGCCGTCCTTGTTGATTCGGAACGACGGCGGCAACCGAAACAACTGGATCATGCTGGACTTGCAAGGCAACCGGAGCAACCGGGACGGGTTCGGGGCCAAGGTTACGGTCAAGGCAGGGACGCTGGTCCAGATCGACGAGAAGAAGTCCGGAACCAGCTACCTTTCCAGCAACGATCCTCGAATGCATTTCGGTCTCAATAAGTTGACCAAGGTCGATGAGGTTACGATTAAATGGCCAAGCGGGGTCATACAACGGCTCAGAGATGTGAAGGTCAACCAGGTGCTGAAGATCGTCGAGCCGCGCGCCTAGTTCTGAGCTTTCTTCTCCTGGCGGTCTTCATCTTCAGCGCCGCCGGGAGCCCAGCGAGTTCAGATCAGCCCGGTGTTGCGCTGGTCTTTACTCAGACACCCCGCCAGTCTGAACATCCCGCCAAGTCGACCTCTGATTTTCATTTCCGCGAGATTCCCCCCAAAGGCAGCCGGATTGTTTTGCTCTCCCCGCAGGGCACGCTGTCGGTGCTGACCGGCGAGTTTTTTGCGGCTGCTGACCCCAGCGTATCCTTTGACGGGAAACGCATCTTGTTCTCCGCCAAACGGACCTCGCAGGAACCCTGGAACATCTGGGAAACAGATCCGGATGGAAAAAACAAAAAGCAGGTTACACAGAATTTCGGGGATTGCCGCGAGCCCAGGTACCTGGCTACCAGTTCCATCACTCCTCCGGAATTCGAAGGCCGGGTCCGCTGGATCACCTTTACCTCCAACGCAGCCAACACCTACGACGAATTCGGGGCGGATCTGTCCACTGCCCTGTATGCCAGAAACCTGGAGACGATCGAAGGCCGCGGGTTCATCACGCGTCGCAGCACTTATAACCTTTCCAGTGACTTCTCCCCTACGGTTCTCCGCGACGGACGCATCCTGTTTACCAGCCGGCAAAAGGGAAGCGGTCCCCGCCTCGCTCACGGAAGATTTCTGCTGCTGGCCAGTAACTGGGATGGTTCCGGGCTGAACCTTTTTTGCGGGGACAGTCAGGGTGCCACACTCAAAACGATGGCCTGCGAAATGCCTGACAGGAACCTGGTGTTTGTTGAGTCGGAAGGAGAGAACGCGGACGCCAGTGGACGCCTGGCCCGGGTTTCCTTCAGGCGCCCCTTGCACAGCTATCAATCGTTGAGCCGGGGGGAGGGCCGCTACCGCAATCCTTGCCCGCTGCCGGACGGCCGCCTGCTGGTCGCCTACAAGGCCGGCAGGGAGACTTACGGGATTTACCTGTTCGACTTTGAAAAAGGGCAACCGGGTCAAAGGCTTTACCAGGACGCCAAATGGGAAAGCATTGGAGCTGTTCCCTTGGCGGCTGCTCCGGAACCCACGGGGCTAATCAGCTCGGTGATAGATACGGAGACTACCGCCGATTTGCAGTGTCTCAGCATCTATGATTCCGACCAACCCGGGGCTTCCGAAATCAAGAGGGGAGAGGTCAAAAGAGTTCGTCTGGTGGAAGGAGTGCCCATTTCAAAAGGGACCAAGGAGAAGATCACCGCCTTGCCTCCAGGCGTGCCTCGGAGCCGGAGCCGTATTCTGGGTGAGGTTCCCGTCGAAGACGACGGGTCCTTTTTTGTCAAGGTGCCGGGGGACACTCCTTTTTATATCCAGACCCTGAACGCCGAGGGCATGGCACTGATGACAATGCCCAATTGGATCTGGGTTCGCCGCGGTACCAGTCGTGGTTGTGTCGGATGCCACGAAAACAAGGAACTGGCTCCGGAAAACCGCGTCTTCCTGGCCCTGGTCAGGCTTCAGGAAACTGCCCTGCTGGCACCTCCGGAGCAGCGGCGCACGGTGACGTTCCAGAAAGACATCTTCCCCCTTCTGGAGGCCCGCTGCGTTTCCTGCCACGGCGGGGCAACTCCAGCCAGCCGCCTGGACCTGGCTTCTGGGAATGCCAGGCACATTGGCGCTGTCTATTCGAAGCTGACCGCCAGTCGTTACGCGGGTGCGGCAGAACCTGGGGAACCGTACGTCACGCCGGGCAGCGCCAGGAAGAGCCGGCTGATCCAGGTGCTGTTGGGAAAGACGGCCATTCCGGCTAAACCGCACCCGGAGGTTCTACGGGACGAAGAGAAGAAGGCTATCATCGAATGGATTGATCTGGGGGCACAGCCGGAGGACTGAAGAGAATGCTGAGTGGCGATTTGTGAATTCCGAAATCGACAATCGGAAATTGTCACCGTTTGCCGAGGGGGACCATGACCTTGAAACCTGATCCGGGCTGGATTTTCTTTCTGAGCATAACTGCGGTGGTCGGCGGGGCCCTGTTAAGCGGTTTCTCCGTCAATTCCGCCCAACCGGCCCTCCAGGCGCAACGCGAACCAGCCGCTCCCGAACCACAGTCCACTGCGAACCACCGTGTCTCCAAATACCGCGGGGACAAGCGGGCAGATTACGCCGTTCCTGAAGATGATCAGTATAAGTCTCCAATCCAGCTGGCTCTTTCAAAAGACGGGCGACGGCTGGCAGTAGTCTGTGAAAACACCGATGAAGTGCTGATTGTGGACACGGGGCTGAAGAAGGTTGTCGGCCACGTGGAGGTCGGAGATCATCCCTTTGGTGTCACTCTCAGCCCGGACGAGACGCGGCTGTACGTGGGAAATCGGCGAGATAACACCGTATCGGTCGTGGACTTCAGCAGTCTCAAGGTTCTTCAGACGATCCCGGTGGGGGCTGATCCTCACCAACTCAAAACGGATGCCAGCGGCAGGACTCTTTTTGTTGCCAACATGCGGAATAACAATATCTCCGTGTTGGACACTGAAACGTTTTCAGAAGTCAAGCGACTGTCTTCCGGTACGACTCCGTTTGGTCTAGCCCTTTCGCCTGATGCCCGGACCCTTTACGTCTCTCACCAGCTTTCGAGCCCGGTGCCATTTCGGACCCCTCCCGTCCTGGAACTGACAGTCATCGACGTCAAGACCAAGTTGGTGACGGGGCGTCGGCGATTGTTTTCAACGGTAGTAGGACAGGACGTTGCCGTTTCTCCGGACGGACGGTTCGTAGTAGTAGCCGTGGAATTGCCCAAGAATCTTCTACCCGAAACCCAGGTCTACCAGGGCTGGATGGTCACTTACGGTTTTGCCATCGTGGAAGCTGGGCCGCGGGGGCGAGTGGCCTATTTCCTGATTGACGAGCCCAACCTCTATTTTGCAGACCCATATGGGATGGCCTTTTCGCCCGATGGCCGAGTCTTGTACATCTCCTCCAGTGGTGTCAACTACGTCTCCGTTGTCAATATGGAGAAGGTCTACGGACTGCTCAAGATCCAGGATGGCAAGTTCGGAATTTTAGATGACACTATACGTCTCTATTCGCGCCACCTGGCTCTTAGCTCGGAGTATGTGGAGGCGCGGATCCCTACGGGGAACAATCCGAAAGACCTGGTGGTATCACCCGACGGGCATTGGGTCTACGTAGCCAATCGTTTGGCAGACACTATCCAGGTGATTGACGCCCGATCCAATCAGTCGGCCGGGGTCATCGACCTGGGCGGCCCGAAGACCGACACGGCTCTGCGCCGCGGAGAAAGGCTCTTCAACTACAGCACCATCAGCTTTCAAAAACAGTTGAGCTGCAACACTTGTCATCCGGAATATCACCTGGATGGGCTGCTCTATGACATAGTGGGCCCGGGGGATGGTATGGGCCAAAACCTGGTTGATAACCGGACTATGCGGGCTATCGCGGAAACGGGCCCCTTCAAGTGGAGCGGGAAGAACCCCACACTGGCGAGGCAGGACGGCCCTCGAGCGGCCCAGCTCTTTTTCCGGTCGCATGGATTCGACAAGAACCAACTCCAGGAGATCGTGCACTTTGTGGAATCGATTCCCCTGAAGAGGAACCAATTTGTCAACGGCGACGGTACTTTGAACGAATTCCAGGAGGCCGGGAAGCTGCACTACGAAAGAAGCTGGACCGTGGACGGACGCTATATTCCCGTGGGGAACCGTTGCATTGCCTGTCATCTGCCGCCTCATTTCACGGATCAGAAGATGCATGACGTGGGCACCAAGACTTATTCTGATGTGGAGAGCGTGTTTGACACCCCCCAAATCGCCAATGTCTTCGACGACGGCCCTTACCTGCACGACGGCAGATGTTACAGCCTGGAGGAAATCTGGACCGTGAACAATCCGGATGACCTGCACGGCGCCACCAATGACATGGACAAACGGATGCTTAATGAGCTGATCGAATACATTAAGACCGTGTCGGCGCGCGGACCCATGTCGGATGAAGAGCTTCTTAACACCCTTTTCCCGCCTCCCCGCAAAGGTGCCGCTGTTCTTCCGCTGGAGGATTTGGCCCAGATCACCGTCCCGCCTGCCCGATACGTGGGCAACAAAGTGTGTGCCGGTTGCCATATCAGCCAGTTCAAGACCTGGCTCGGGACCAAGCACGCCCGTACGTATGTCATGCTGCAGAGCCAGATGGCCAAGACCGTGGCGAAGGAAGCGGGAATCAAAGCGGCTAACCCTCAGTACAGCGCTTTCTGCCTGAATTGCCACGGGACGGCTTCCGACGTCCCCGTCGAATACAGGTTTCCCGAATTCCGCATCGAAGAAGGGGTCAGTTGCGAACACTGCCACGGGCCGGGAGAAAAATACGCTTCGAAGGAAATCATGAAGGACAAACAGAAAGCGATCTCGATGGGGTTGAGACTTCTGACTCCCCAGGATTGTCTGAACTGTCATAAGCCGAAGCCTTCGCACACCAAGCTGGGGAGACCGCCATTTGACTTTGAGGCATTCTGGAAGAAGATCGTGCATGGGACCCAGCTAGATCCGCGAAAGGCTATTAAGTCTGAAGAATATAAGGGGATGTAATGATGAGGAGGAATTTATGAAATCCCGCAGGGCTGCAGTGTTCGTCATTCTCCTGTTTCTGGTTCTCACCTTCGGCTCGCTAGCCGTCGTCTCTGAGCAGGCTCCTGGAAAGGCAGGTGAGGAGGAGTCGCCCCGGGTCTATACGCAATGGGAGACTTTTTACAAAGAGAATGGCTTGCCCGCAAATAAGGTCTATTGCATTGCCGTGGATGGAGATCGCGTCTGGGCCGGCACGGAAAACGGCCTGGGACTTTACGAGAACGGGAAATGGACCAGTTTCAATGTGCAGGATGGGCTGGCCTATCCGGCCGTCCTGTGCCTGGCGATTGATCCCGAAACCCGGGATCTGTGGGCAGGAACGATGAAGGGCCTATCGCATTATTCTGCCGGACGATTCGAGAACTTCACTCAGCTCAACAGTGGTCTGCCCAACGATGTGGTCTTCGGTGTCTGTGTGGAAAACCAAAATATCTGGGTGGCTACCACTGCGGGGATGGGTTGCTTTCACGTGACAGAAAACAAATGGGATGTCTACACTCCTGCTAACTCTCCTCAACATGAGCCGTGGGGGTATTTTGTGACCTACGCTGACGGGAAGGTGTATGCCGCACTGTGGGGCGGCGGTGTTCTGGAATTCGATGTCGCCACTAAAGGCTGGAAATCGTGGCTTGATCCGGATGGAGAAATGGAAATTGACGTCTTCCGGGATGACGGATTGATTCACGTTATTACCACCAGTGTCAGCTACGTGGATAAGGTGCTTTGGGCTTCCACCTACTTCGGGATGAGCCGTTACGATGGCCGGCACTGGCGCGGGTACATCGAAGGGGATTCCGGCCTGCCCAGCAACTTTATCAACATGGTGAAGGCTCGCCACAATGTGGCCTGGGTCTGCACGGACCGCGGCCTGGGGACGGTCAATGGCGATACCAACCGCTGGGTCTCCTATGTCCCGAGTGACCCCGCCTGGAAGCATTCTCGAACGCCAGTGGGTGCTGATGGACCGCTGGAAGGAACCAAGGGTTGGGAAGCCCAGATCTACGATGATTCCAAACTGATTAAGACGGTCAAACTGGAGCATGGTCTGGCTAATAACCATTTTTACGGCGTGGACTTCCAAGGAGAAGATGTCTGGGTGGCTACTTCCAAAGGAGTGAGCCATGCCACCTGGAAAGGGGGAAACACCCAATGAAGAGACTACTTTCAGCGCTATTTACGATGCTGGCCGGAGCTCTCCTTTCTGCCGCTTTGCTGCTCTCTGGCGAAGACAAGGCCTCAAAACCAAGCTCCTCGGTACCTTCATCCTCCGCTACTAAGGATTCTGTTGCTCAGCCTGAAAAGACTGCGACTGGCGAGGCCAAGAAGAGAGAGCTGTATGGGAATGTATCTGAGGAGCTGGAGCCTTTCGGACGTTTTGTTCAGGAACCTTACCACCGCTACTTCGTGCCCAGCGATGCCGCCATTACTTTCTGGGGTCCAGGCAGAGAAAAGCCTGACCCCGATGTGCCCACTGTGAAGATCGGTTTGCTGGCGCCGCTCGACCGCAGTCATGAGACCTACATGGGCATTTCCATCAAGCGTGGCACCGAAATGGCAATTGAAGAAGCCAACGCGAATGGGGGATACCGGGGCAAGCCCTTTGAAATGGTGGTTCGCAATGATTCCGGTCTCTGGGGAGCTTCGGCTAACGAGATTGTGACCTTCACCTACGATGACAAAGTCTGGGCATTGATCGGAACAGTAGACGGAGCCAATACGCACATCGCGATTCGCGTGGCGCTAAGAACTGATCTCCCTATGATGAACATCGCCGACCTGGATCCGACTCTGATGGAGACCCGGATTCCCTGGGTTTTCCGGGTGATCCCCGACGACCGCCAGATGGCCTACACAATCATTTACTATGTCTACAAACAGCTTGGACTGGAGAGGGTGGCTATCCTTCGGGCCAATAACCGCTACGGCCGCTTCGGAGTGGCCCAGTTCCGGAAGGGTTCCGTGAGGATGGGAAAACCGGCACCCATTGAAATCAACTATGAAGTCAACTATGAAAAAGTCAATGTGGACTTCACGACTCAAATGGATCGTCTGCTCAAAGCAAAACCGGATGGCGTCATCCTTTGGGCCGATTCTGAGCCGGCTGGACACCTGGTGAAGAAAATGCGGGAGGTTGGGTTGAACATTCCGATTGTCGCTTGCGAGCGGGTAGTGCGGCCCGAGTTCCTGAAGATTGCGGGCCCTGCAGCAGAAGGGGTAATTGCCACTTATCCTTATAACCCGGATGCCGACAACCCTCGGTTAGTTGAATTTAAAAAGAAGTTCCAGGAACGTTACGGTGAACCTCCGGATGCCTATGCCGTGCACGCCTTTGACGGAACCCAGGTGGTGATCGAAGCGATTAGGAAAGCCGGGCTTAATCGTTACAAGATCCGGGATGAACTTGAGGCGACATGGCACTGGCAGGGGATTACCGGTGAAATCAATATGGACGATGTGTATACCAATCGTCGTCCGGTGACTGTGGCTACAGTGAAAGACGGTAAGTTTGTGTTTGGAACTCCGAAACTGGACCGGGTGTTTTAGAAGCGGATTTTCCAACAAGGGAACATGCCCGTTGTTGTAACCACTTTGAATTTGACAGAAGTCAGTACCATGTGGCTATTGGCTCTAACAACGATTCTGGCGCTATTCTCCGATCAGCCGGCTCCTTACCTGGATTTCTCCAAGGCGGGAGCAGGCTTCTACGGACCGGGACGGGAGTTGCCCGAACCCGTGGAACTAAAGTCGGTGCGGATCGGCGTCCTCGGCCCTGAAAAGAATTCTTCGGGCCTGCAAGAACGCACCGGCATTGCAATGGCCCTTGAGGAGGCAAATCAGAGGGGCGGCTATCGGAGGGGCAATTCCCCCGGAATTCCCTATGAGATGGTGTTTCGAGGTGACGACGGACCCTGGGGAATGACAGCCAATCAGGTGGTCCGCTTTGCCTATGAAGACCAGGTGTGGACCATCATTGGGGGACTCGATGGGTTGCACACACACGTCGCTGAACTGGTTGTGGCCAAGGCGTGGGTGCCGGTTATTACTCCGGCTGCCATCGATTCGACGATTGAATATGCCAACGTCCCTTGGGTCTTTCGGGTTGTTCCTTCCGACAGCAGACAGGCCGAGGCTTTGTTGGAGTATGCACGGAAGCGCGGCTACGAGCGTCTGGCGGTTCTTTCCGAAACACAACGGGAGGCCTATTCCGGCATCAAACGCTTGAAAGAATGTTCCGGGAGGATGCGGTTCCCTTTGGCCAGCGCTATGGAATTCTCTGCAACCCAGCCGGAAGCGATTGTTCCCCGCTTGCGGGACCTCACTGTGGATGCGTATGTTATCTGGGGGAGACAGGAATCAGCCATCCGACTGCTTCGGGCCATGCGATTAGCCGAAATCAAAACACCGGTTCTCGGGCCTTCGACTCTCGCCACTCCGGAAGCCGCCCGGCAGGCCCCGCAAACTGGAGAATTTATAGTGGCCGCCCCCTTTGATCTCAGCCGGCAAGTTGGCCCCCTGGCGGCATTTACAGCCGAGTTTGAGAAACGCACCGGTCAGCCGGCCTCCTGGATAGCCATTTACTCATACGACGTGGCCCGCCTGGTGATTCAGTCCGTTGAAAAAGCCGGGCTGAACCGGGCCCGTATCCGGGATGCGATGTCCGAATCATCCTTCCAGGGATTGACAGGTAAAATCGCTTTCAACCAGTTAGGCGGAAATGATGGCCAGCCGGTCCTGATGAGTCTGCGAAAAGGTCGGTGGGTGACCCTGGAATGACAACAAAAAGTGATGGTTCAATGTCTGATCCTGTTCTCATGAGTGTGCAAGTTTAAATTCTATTCTTAATACGAGGTAAATTTTCCATGACCCGTGATTCCTTTAAGACAGCAGAACTCTTGATTAATCTCGAACGCCTCTCCGAGGGAGAGAAGGTGGAACTGATGAAGCTCGGCATCATCTCCAAAGAGGCCGATCAACTCCTGTCGCCTCCGGCTCCGCCTGTGCATGCGGTGGAATCCGTGATCCGGAAAAGAGCGGTCCATGCTCCGCAAGTCCTGAATGAGGCCTATCACTATGCCCGCCCCTCCTCGTTTTCTCGAGGGTTGCGGATCGATATTGGCCCCGTGACTGTAATTTTGATTTCCGGGACGGCTAGCGTTAGTGAGGAAGGCCAGACCGTATATGGGGGGGACTTTCGGGCGCAGACTTGGCGGACTTACCGCAATATCACCACTCTTTTAAAGGCGGAGAATGCGTCCTGGCACGACGTGATCCGGACAACCTGCTACCTCCGGGACATTGAGAGGGATTACAGGGATTTCAACGAGATCCGAACCGCCTTTTTAAGCTGGTGGGGGCTGGACCCCTTGCCGGCCAGTGTAGGCGTTCAAACCCGGCTTTGCCGTGAAGATCTGCTGGTAGAGATTGAGGCAGTGGCTCTTATTCAGTCTCAGCCGAGTTAGGCAGGCAGGATGACAATCGTCTGAGGAGGAGGATTCCCATGAGAAGACACCCGGTGGGTTTAAACCAAATGGAAAAGCTCATCCCGGCCCAGTCATCCCTGAAGCTGGTGGGGCGCCAGGCGCATCCGCAAGACTCGGTGGTCCGTGTGAATCACATCCCGATTGGAGGTGAAGAGATCGTCGTGATGGCGGGCCCATGCACGGTCGAAGATGAAGAGCAGATTATTACGACGGCCAAGGCCGTGAAGGCCAGCGGTGCCCGGATTCTTCGGGGCGGAGCCTTTAAGCCTCGCACCTCTCCCTACAGTTTTCAGGGACTGAAGATAGAGGGGCTCAGACTGCTGGCGACTGCCCGCGACGAGACCGGACTTTCCATTGTCACCGAGGTGCTGGACGTGCGCCAGCTGGAGCTGGTTTGCCGGTTTGCCGATATCGTGCAGATCGGCTCCCGGAGCATGCAGAACTTCACACTGCTGGAAGAAGCGGGCAAATGCGGCAAGGCCGTTCTGCTGAAACGGGGTATGAACAGCACGATCGAGGAGTTCCTGTTTGCAGCCGAGTACATCATGAAGGAGGGGAACTCCCGGGTCATCCTGTGCGAGCGGGGGATCCGGACCTTTGAAACATCCACCCGGAACACCCTGGACTTGAATGCGGTTCCCATGCTCAAGCGAATTTGCCACTTGCCGGTGATCGTCGACCCCAGCCATGGGACCGGGCATTGGTGGATGGTCCCCTGCCTGGCCAAAGCGGCGGTGGCCGTTGGCGCCGACGGGTTGATTGTCGAAGTTCATCCCTACCCCACGACGGCATTGAGCGATGGCTACCAGTCCCTGCGTCCCGACAAGTTCGACCAAATGATGCAGGAACTGCGGCCTGTTGCCGCCGCGGTCGGCGCCTGGATGCCGGAACCCTGCGCTGTAGCTGTCTGATTCCCGCACAATCTGCTAAGATAAAGGCCGGGAGGGGAGGGACATCCTCGCTGAGGGGGGATACTCTGTACTGAGAATCTCCGCAAGCGATTCTCGAAGGAGACGCGAATTGGCACACTCCAGTCATTTTGTACATGTCCGAACGAATCGCCTCTCCCGCTGTTCTTCTCGTATTGTCCTGTGGATCGTGTTGGTCCTGACTCTGTCTATCTGCAGCATTCTCCACGTGCGTGGACGCGGCGCGAGCCCCCTGATTGCCAGCCAAACCGCTGTCCCTCCCGAAGCAATCCGTCACAACAACCTGGGCGTGGGTTTAATGGACACTGGCCCGAAAGACCCGGATTACTTCCCCGAAGCCATTAAGGAATTCCAGAGCGCCTTGAAGATTGCTCCTCACTACCTGACCGCTGAGATTAACCTGGGGATGGCTAATTACTATGCCGGGCAACGGGACAAGGGATTGGAGGTCCTCAAGCAGGCACTGAACGAAGCGCCCAATAATCCTTATGTCAACTACATGCTCGGCCTCATTTTGGAAACTTTGGGGAACTATGCCGAGGCCCGAGACTATTTCCTGAAAGTGACCAAGCTGGATCCGAACGATTCCAAGACGTGGTATCACGTAGGCAATTGCTTCAGCAAAGAACAGCAATACGCGGAAGCCATTCCGCCATTGCGCAGGGCGGCCGAGATTGAACCCTACCAGCGTCTGTTCCGATACAACCTCTTCATGGCATTGAACCGTGCCGGAAAGGCCGATGAAGCCCAGACCGAACTGGCCAGTTTCCAGAAGCTGGAGCAGTCCAGTGTGAAAGTGGCCCCGCCTCCCAAGAGCAGCCTGGAGTATCTTCGACAGGGGAAATATGCCGAAGCCATTGCCGAGTCCCTCCCGCTGCCGCCTCCGGTTTCGAAAACCATCAATTACATGGATGTGGCGCATCAGCTAGGGGTTGAGTTCAAACACCAGGGTCCCGGCATCGAGCCTGGAATCCAGAAGATCCTGCGGGGTGAACCCATGCCGCGGAGCTGGTATAGCGATGAAACCCATCGGAGCCAGCTAGTAGCTGCTCTTTCGGGTGCGGTGGCGTTCTGCGATTACAACAATGACGGCAAATTGGATCTCTTCCTGCTTGGCTCCAGGGGTAGGCATGCCCTGATGGAGCAACAGGCCGATGGAAACTTCCTGGATGTCACGGTCAGTGCGGGATTGGCTGAACTGCCGGCGATCGCGGCCAGCTGTGTGTGGGGAGACTACGACAACGACGGCTGGCAGGACCTCCTCATCACAGGGCGCGGAACCGTTCGCCTTTATCGGAATGTTAAAGGGAAGTTTCAGGATGTCTCCTCGACAACCGGCATTGCCAATTCGGTACAGCCCACGGACTGGTGCATGACTTCGGCCTTTGCGGATGTGGACCACGATGGAGACCTGGACATCTATATTGGCAATTTTGTAGATCTCGACAAGCTTCCTGAGAAGTCAGAAGTCCGGTTTCCGGCGGATTTTTCCGGTCAGCCCAACTTTCTGTTCCGGAACAATTCCGACGGCACTTTTACCGACATCACGGCGGAAGCCAAGGTGGGGGGAGGAAACCATCCGACCCGCGGTGTCTGGTTTTCAGATGTTAATCTGGACCGGGCCATCGATCTTGTCCTGCTTGATGCAGGCGGAAAACCGACGGTCTACCTGAATGCCAGCGATGGGACCTTTGCCCTCTCAAATCTGACGGTTCCCAATCTGCCGGAGGTTCCCCCCTTAGGCGTATCCATGGCCTTGGGGGACTTCAATGGGGATGGGGCCGTGGACCAATTGAAACTGACCAGCGGCGGTCCGGTCATTCTGAACCGCAATGAGACTCGACCCAGGAACTGGCTGCGGGTGCACCTGGAAGGTTATGCGGTCCCCGGTAAGGTGAAGAGTAATAAGTTCGGAATCGGGACCAAGGTCGAGATCCGATCGGTCGGCAAATGGGAAATCAAGGAACTGCATGCGGGCAATGGCAGCGGGGGGTGCGACGAGGCCGAGGTGTACTTTGACCTGGGCGACCAGGCCCGCATGGATTTCGTCCGAGCCGTTTTCCCTTCAGGCGTCCGGAAGACCTTGCGGGACGTGGTTGCCAACCAAACGGTGAAGCTCGAAGAACCGCTTCTGGATGTGAATTCCTGCCCTACCGTTTTCGCCTGGAACGGGCAGGAGTTCGGGTTCATAGCTGACACGATTAGTGCGGCAATCCTGGGGGAACTGGTGGCCCCCGGCCAGTTCTCGCGGCCCGACCCGGACGAATGGCTTCGAATTCCCCAGGAACAACTGAGGCTTTCCTCTACGGGGACTTACGATTTCAGATGGGCCAATCCGCTGGAAGAAGTAACCTATCTCGACAGCGTCCGTTTGTTGGCCGTGGATCACCCCGAGCAAGTCGAGGTTTATGCCAACGAGCGCATGCTCAATGATAATCGGAACCGCTTTCCAATCCAGCTTTACGCCGTGACCGGTACCCGTCCGGTGGCCAAAGCCACCGACCAGCACGGGCACGATGTGACTCGAGCGCTGGAAAAAGTGGACCGGATTTACTTCGACGATTTCACGATGCTGCCCTTTAAGGGATTTGCCAAAGAATGGTCGTTGAAGTTGGATTTGGGGCCAATCGGGGCCGCCGAGAAACCGGTGCTGTTGTTGAACTCGTGGAGTTACTGGAACTCTTCCGCTTCTATTGTTGCAGCTAGCCAGGCCCGACAGCGACTCTGGGGACCGGTCCTGGAGGTCCAGGGAGCCGACGGCCAATGGCGCATGGGGGTGGAGGATATGGGTGTTTCCCCTGGATTATCCCGGACGATCCTGCTGGACCTCGCCCCTGTCCTCAAAGAGGGCGAACATGTTGTCAGGATTCGCAGTAACCGGACTCTCTACTATGACCAGATCCTGCTGGCCAGCCGGAGCGAATCCCGCGAAATCGGCCGGCCGGCTCTGCCAGATTCTGTCCTGCGAGC
>JBGPHY010000037.1:0-17405 GCA_041484625.1 Terriglobia bacterium
CCGCAGTCTTGATTGGTGAAGATGACGCCTTCTTCCAGCACCAGGGGTACGACCTGGAGCAGATCAAGGAGTCCTTTATCAAGAACTGGGAGAAAAAGAGCTTTGTACGGGGAGGCAGCACGATCACTCAGCAGCTCGCCAAGAATCTCTACCTTTCGACCTCAAAGAACCCCTTGCGAAAACTGAAGGAATTCTTCATTGCCCGCCGACTGGAGGACGAGTTGACGAAACGGCGGATTCTCGAAATCTACCTGAATGTCATCGAATGGGGTGACGGCCTTTATGGAGTGGAAGCCGCAGCGCAGAGCTACTTTGGGAAATCCTGCTCGGCGCTGGACACCCGCGAGGCCGTTTTGCTGGCAGCCATGATTCCCAATCCCAGGGTGATGAGCCCCAGACATCTAACCCGCCGCCTGGAAAATCGGGTCAACCTCATCCTCTCGCGAATGCTCCAATATCACCACATCAGTGAAGAGGAATATCGAAGAGCTTTGGCAGATGCCCCCGTGCCTTCCGGATAAGCGGCAACCGAAGAAGACTGCTCCGTGGGGGGGGACTTCCCCGCGAAATCAATCGGGGCAGGAATCGGGGGACGACAGCCTTCGAAAACTCACCGGTCTCCTGATGCCCCCCATGCACCGGTCTCCATCCGGGTATTGCCCCCCCACGCGTTTTCCCGCCTCGAATCAGTACCTTTCTTTTTTCAAGGCTTTTGGTTAATATCGCTGGGATGATCAAGGCTATTTACCTGGATTTGGGGAAGGTCCTGATCGACTTTGACCTGAATGTGGCCATCCAAGGATTGGAGAAGGCGACCTCTTGGTCTTTGCCGGTGATTAAGGCCTTTTTGAGCGGGGACCTGATTCGAGACTACGAAAGGGGAACTTTCAGCACATCGGAGTTTCATCGCACCTTCTGCGACACCCTGGGAACATCCATTCCGCTCCAGGAATTCAGGAGGGTCTGGTCCGCCATGTTTCAGGAACAACCGTTGCTCTCCGAATCCTTTCTGAGAGACTTGCAGAGGAAGTATCCCCTGCACTTGCTGTCCAACACTAATGAACTCCACTATGATTTCATGCTGGAGAAGTACCCGATCCTGGAATTTTTCGACCAACGGGTGCTCTCGTTCCAGGTAGGTCGGATGAAACCAGAACAGGAAATCTACCGAATTGCTGTAGAACGAGCTGGAGTGCCCTCAGGGGAAGTTTTTTTCGCCGATGATCGCCCCGAGAACGTGGAAGGAGCACTTTCGGCTGGAATTCAGGCGGTCCAGTTTCTTGACGAAGCAAAGCTGAAGCAGGACATGACGCAGGCCGGCATCGCCTTTTAGCCGCGCCGGCTTATGACTTAACGTGTCGCCTTCACGTGTGGTATCCTGACGCCAGCGAATTCACTTCCTTCTGATTGTTAAACAAGCCTCTCATTTCGGGGCCCGGTTCAAGGGACAGGCTGGACCATGCACTAAAGTGCCGGTATGACGAAATGGTGGAACAACTTTCATGCGGTACCTCATCCTGAGCGATGTTCACGCGAACCTAGAGGCCTTAGAAGCGGTGATGTTGCGGGCTCGCGGAGAATATGACAATGTCATCTGCTGCGGTGACATAGTCGGCTATGGGCCCGATCCCAATGCGGTGACGGAGTCCATTCGGGGAATGGATCCCCTGGCGGTTCGCGGGAACCACGAAAAAGCAGCCTTGGGAATGGTCGATTTGTCCTTGTTCAACCCGCTGGCGAAGCAGGCTGCCTTGTGGACTCGCGACGTACTGACCCCCGAGAATCGTGAATATCTGCGGATGATTCCCAACGGTCCGATTTATCATCCCAGCTTTACGGTTGTGCATGGGTCCCTGCTGGACGAAGATGAGTATCTCATCGACCGGGAAGAGGCCATCGTGAGTCTGCGCAACGCCTTGAATCCTGTCACGTTCTTCGGACACACGCACATTCAGGGGGGATTTGTCGTCCTCCAGGACGGGCGCTCAGGAGTGTTGAACCCGGCGATCCGGCCGGGCAGCGACCAAGGAGAATTACGCGTTGACTCCCAACACAAGTATCTCATCAATCCGGGTTCAGTCGGCCAGCCTCGCGACTATGACCCGCGGGCAGCTTTTGTTCTCTACGACGATGCCGAGTTGCTGGTCCGCTATTTCAGGGTGGATTACGCGGTTCAGGTGACGCAGGAAAAAATGGGGAAAGTCAACCTTCCGCAATACTTGATTGACCGCTTGCGGCTGGGGAGATGAGCAATCCCCCATGCACGGCGGTCGCGCCTCCGCTGGAGACAAACAACTCACAGCTTGAGAATCGCTTTCTGGTTACGGATGTCACCAGAATAGAGCGATTCATGAGATTCGCTCGGAGATTGCCAAAAGAGCAGGCTGCAAGCGGCAAGTAAAGAGGGTCTTGTCTCCTGAAAACACCGTCCCCTTTGGAGGGCGGAGTTTAGCGAGGCCCTTCACGGCTGATCCCGGGCTTCGCAGGGCTCAATCTTCCAGCAGTCTTATACTACGGGGTATCCACGACGGGACATGGAAACCTCTTGCGTCGGCAAACCCTACCCTACCTGAGTATTACTCCACTCACGGTGACTTCGGGCAAGAGGTAATTCCAGTCTTTAGGGAGGTGGTCAAATCCAATCTGAAACTGGGCCGATTTTTGCGGTTCCAGTCCCCTGGAAGCTTTATAGTCCAGCGCACGACGAGTTTCTTTAAGCACCACCTGCCTCAGAGAGTCCCGGAAAAGGAGAGTGAGTTCCACCTTCTGGACAATCCGGTCGCCGTTGTTCTTGATCTCTCCCTCGACATAATGAACAGAATCTCCAAGGTAGTTCTCCCCCTTAGCCAGTCCCATGTGAGAGATTCCTACCTTCCCCCAATAAGCCGGGTCATCCTTCCCGGAGTCCCCCCCGCTCGCAGACCCCGGCCCAGGCTTCTGACTGCAGGCCACAGCAGCCAGAAACCCTGTGATGAGCCAAAGTGCCAGCATAACGGAATAAGATTTCCATTCAAGTGGGGGATGTCGAACATCATTCATGCAAGATCGCCTTCGAAAAAGGGATTGGCTCTGCAAAGGCACCCTGCATGATTCACCGGAGCAGCAAAGCCAGATTCCATAGATTCAACGCGACAGTAGCATAGGCCTCCAGGGCTGTCAATTTGCCATAGAGCCATAGCTTGGAGAAGGCACGATGAGCACTCAGAGGATCTAAGACGTGGTTAAAGAGAAATACGGGGCGGCTGCGCTCAGTGTGGCGCAAGGAGGTAACTCTTGTTGAGGCCCGTCTGGAGCCTCGAAATAGTGTGATCGAATCCCCTCGAATCTTTGATGGCAAAGGACAGAGGCTCTGGGATCAAAGTTGTGTGACTGAATAGCCTTTCGATCGAAGTAAGGAAATCAAGCCGTCCTTACCGATAAGATGCCCAGCACCTACAACCACCAGGTAGTTCTCTTTTTGTTTGAGGAATGCCTCAATTTGAGGAAGCCAATTGCTGTTCCGCTCAGACACTAGCAGCTGATAAGCCTCGGGAAATTCCGTGAAGCTCTCCAGGAGCGTGGATTCCAGAATCTTGGTGTCCCCTGCCCTCCAGGTCGACACAATTTCCTCGAATTCTTTTCCCAGCGTGTCGATCTCCCTCAAGGTTTGGAGCAAAAAAGTCTCCTGCATCTTAACCGACATCCCATCAAAGCGGTCGAGCTGATACTCCGCAGTTTCCAGGCTCAGGATCTCCTTGTGTTCCGTCCCGGCTTTGTCGAAAAAGTGTTTGTCGATCCCATATTGGGGCTCGAACCCGAGCCGTTGCATCGCCAAGGTGGTCAGTGTCAAGCTCAGCAGCCAGGGTTTAACAACCTCAAATCGTTCCAGGTTCAGCCCCATGGCTTCTATCTGTTTCCGGGCCAGTTGGTAGGTTTCAGGGGAGAGAATCTGGCTCAGACTCTTGCCTTCCGGATTTAATCCCTTGGCCAGGATCATCTGCTGGGTGGACGGGGCCTCAAGGGAATCCAAGTTCACTTCCAAGACGAGCTTCCGGCTGTCGCTGAAAGCCTTCTCCAAAGCCTCGGGAAGGGGGTAATTTTCTTTCTTGAGAAGGTGAACCGAACCCAGCAGGTAGACTGTGTTCCCTGCCGTTTCCACTCTCCAGACAGGATTCCTGGGGACGGAAATTCGCGATTCCTGGGCCATCTCGGGCGAATTGACTATCGAGGAGATAAGACACAGGATCAAACCAATTGGTCGACCCACGGCCCGCCGGGAAGACCGTTCGGATACCGGCCACACGACTGCTCGGCAACCGTTAATGAAGCAAGACAATTTCAATCCGGAGCCTCCTTGTGGGGAGAGTGGAACACTCACATTTTACTGGAGTCGAGGGATTAGCTCACGCATTTTGATGGGGTTCTGCGCCGGCTTGGAGAGCTGGCCTTTCTCCTTGACACCTTGAAATTGCGGTTGCTAAACTTTCCTGGAAACAAGATTGGGCGGGCTTTTTCCGCAATCCCTGTCGGGAGCAGAGTCGGATTGAACAAAGATGTGACCATGGCGGGTGCAGTCTGCCTCTTAATCGGCGGATTGCTGGGCTATATCGTGGGCTCTCAGGTGACCCTGAGACAACTGCGCGAGCCATCGGAAACGCGCGGAGGTTCGCAGTCTGCCAATGTGCCGGTCTCCGGACTGCCGGAAGGGCATCCGGGTATTACCACCCAAGCGGATTTCGATAATCTCAAGAAATCCGTGGAAGCCGCCCCGGACAATGCGGCACTCGCGGCCGATCTGGCCAACAAATTCTACGATGCCTCCCGATATGAAGAAGCCATTGTTTATTATGAGCGAGCTCTGAAACTGGACCCTCGTAATGTCAACGTGATCACCGATTATGGCACTGCGCTGTATTACGCGGGAAAGCCTGATGAAGCCCTGGCTCAGTACAATCGTTCCCTTCAGCTCAATCCGCGCCATGCCCAATCCTTGCACAACCTGGTGATCGTCTACCTGCAGGGCAAAAAGGACGTGGCCGCTGCCACCGAGGCGCTCCAGCGCCTGAAGAGCATCGATCCTGCCAACCCCTCGATCCCGAATTTAGAGGGCATGATCAACCAGGGTGCCACCCCGGCTGTCAACCCGAGGCAACGGATCTTCTAAATGACCTTTCTTCTCCGCCTGCTGTTTCTAGTGTTTATCTTCTACCTGGTCCGCCACCTGGTAAAGGTGCTGGCCCCAGGACTGGTTTCCCATCCAGGCACGAGTCCACCGGACCGCGGCAATACGGGCACAATGGTCAAGCACGGCACCATGGAGAAGGACCCGGTCTGTGGGACTTACGTGGACGTAGCCACCTCGTTGAAGCTGACCTCCGGCGGTGAAACCCGCTACTTCTGTTCCGGTGAGTGCAGGGACAAGTTTCAAAGAGAGGCAAGACCTTAGCAACCCAGACGTGAAGGAGCGTCTCATCCCAGTCCGGTCGAATTGCGGTCCTTCTCTGTCATCTCCTGAAAGCTGGAGGCTTAAGTGAAAGAGAATCTTAACCTTTACGAAATTGCCAAGACCCGGTTTTGTGCGGCAGCGGATGTGCTGCAACTCTCTGCAGGCTTGCGGGAAGTGATGATCAAACCCAAGAGGCAATTAATTGTTTCCATCCCGGTCCGCCTGGACAATGGGGAGATCCATGTGTTTGAGGGGTACCGGGTCCAACACAGTTTAGCCCGAGGACCTGCCAAGGGAGGAATCCGCTACCATCCGGAAGTAACCTTGGACCAGATCAAGGCACTGGCCTTCCTGATGACCTGGAAGTGCGCCACGGTCAATCTACCTTACGGCGGCGGCAAAGGCGGGGTGGTGTGTAACCCTAAACACATGTCCCTCGGCGAACTGGAACGCATGACGCGTCGTTACACCTCCGAGATCCTGATGATGCTTGGGCCGGACCGCGATATTTCGGCCCCCGACATCAATACCAACGCGCAGACCATGGCCTGGATCATGGACACCTACTCGATGACCGTGGGTCATTCCATTATGGGCGTAGTCACTGGGAAACCGGTGGCCTTGGGTGGCTCCCGCGGCCGGGAGGAAGCAACGGCTCGTGGATGCTGGTACGTTATCCGCCAAGCCTGCAAGGTTAACAATTTCCACCTGGATGATTCCAGTGTGGTGGTCCAGGGGTTTGGCAGTGTGGGCAGCACGAGCGCTCGTCTGTTACATGAAGACGGAGCCCGAGTGATTGCCTTGAGTGATTCCCGAGAGGGAGTTGTCAATTTCAAAGGCATTGATGTCAATGAAGCCATCCAGCACAAGCATCTGACCGGGGCACTGCAAGGACTCAAAGGGGCCGAGCCCATCTCCAATGACGACCTGCTGCAGCTGAAATGCGACATTCTGGTACCAGCTGCGTTGGAGAATCAGATCACGGCGGAAAACGCCTCCAACATCAAGGCCACCGTGGTGGCGGAAGCAGCCAACGCAGCCATTACCCCGGAGGCCGACCATGTCCTGATCGAGAATGGATGCTTCCTGATCCCGGATATCCTCTGCAATTCCGGTGGTGTGATTGTCTCTTACTTCGAATGGGTACAAGATCTGCAAGGGCTATTTTGGAGCGAAGTGGAGGTAAACAACCAACTGGAAAAGATCATGGTAAGGAGCTTCAAAGAGGTCTATGGCCTGGCCCAGGGGAAAAATCTCGACATGCGGTTGGCCGCCTATGTGCTGGCGGTCGGGCGGGTCGCGGAAGCCACCAAGGCTCGAGGACTGTTCCCGTGATGCCGTCGGGGTATCTCGGAGACGGCATGTACCTCCCTGCCTTTTCTCTTCAGGCTCCTGACAACACCTGATTACGGTAGACGATCTTCCCGCCCACCACCGTTGCCACAACCTGGCCTCTCAGCTTTTCCCCATCAAAGGGGGAGTTCCGGCTCCTGGATTGGCTCTGAGCCACGTGGTAGACCCACTCTGCATCCAGGCTGAATACCGTCACGTCTCCACTGTAACCGGGCGCAAGTTGTCCCAAGGGCTTCTTGATAAAGCGGGCCGGGTTCAGGCTCATCACTTCCACCAACCGGCGAAGAGACAACTTGCCTGTGTGATAAAGACGGGTCAGAGTCAGGCCGACCGCCGTTTCCAGTCCGATGATCCCAAATGGGGCGTGGTCGAATTCCAGCATCTTCTCATTGGGGTTGTGGGGGGCATGGTCGGTTGCGATGCAATCCACAGTACCGTCTGCCAGCCCTTCAATCAAAGCCTCGACGTCTTGTTCAGTCCGCAGAGGCGGGTTCATCTTGGTGTGAGTGTCATACCCGCAACAGGCCGAATCGGTCAGAGCGAAATGGTGGGGTGTGACCTCGCAGGTGACACGGATTCCTCGGGCCTTGGCGGCCCTGACCAGTCCTAGTGTCCCACGAGTAGACAGGTGAGCAATGTGAATGTGAGCGCCAGTCAGTTCTGCCAGCATGATGTCCCGGGCTGCCATGGAGTCCTCGGCCACGCGGCTAATTCCCTTCAGACCCAACACCGTCGAGTAATAGCCCTCATTCATCACCCCGTGGGCGGCCAGGTATTGGTCTTCACAGTGCTCAATCACGGGGAGACCGAAGGGCAGGGAATACTCCATAGCTCGGCGCATCAGCTGTCCGTTCATAACCCCATTGCCATCATCGCTGATGCCAACTATGCCGGCCTCGCGCATTTCCCCAATCTCTGCCAGTTTCTCTCCCCGGCGCCCCTGGCTGATGGCGCCGACCGGGTAGACCCGAGTGAGAGCCCGGCGGCGAGCTTCATCCACGATGTACGCCGTAACTGCCGGATTGTCGTTGACCGGGTCGGTGTTGGGCATGCAACACACTGAGGTGAATCCCCCCGCAGCGGCGGCCCACGACCCGCTCTCAATCGTCTCTTCGTCTTCTCGCCCCGGTTCCCGAAGGTGAACGTGGATGTCGATAAACCCCGGCGCCACCACTAACCCGGCAGCGTCAAGCACTTCCACATTTGGGAGGGAGAGGTTCCGGTCAATTCGGCTAACCTTGCCGTCTTCGATCAACAAATCGCTCACCAGGTCCAGGTTGGAGGCGGGATCGATAATTCTTCCGTTCTTGATGAGCAACGAATTCACGGCTAACTCCTTTCGGGAACGTCTTCGCGTGATCCACCCGTGAGCAAGTAGAGCACTGCCATTCGAACAGCCACGCCGTGAGTGACCTGATTGAGGATTACCGAGTAGGGTCCGTCGGCGACTTCCGAGGCGATCTCCACTCCGCGGTTGATCGGGCCGGGGTGCATAATGATGGCGTCCGACTGGGCCTGCTCCATGCGACGGGCGCTCAGTCCATAATTCCGAAAGTATTCGCGGATGGACGGGAAGAAGGCTTCCTGCTGGCGTTCAAGCTGGATCCGCAGCATCATCACCACGTCGGCATCCTCCAGGGCCTCATCCATCCGATGCGTCACCCGTATACTTCCACGCGGCAAAGAACTCCTGCTTCCAAAAGGGTCGGGATCACAGAGCTGTGAGATCTTCTCAAACTCCAAGGGGAGAAGTGTAGGTGGCCCGCAAACGGTTACATGAGCCCCCATCTTGCCCAGCAGAAGGCAGTTGGAACGCGCCACGCGGCTGTGCGCGATATCCCCAATGATGGCAACCTTCAATCCTTGCAGCCGTTTCTTGTGACGCAGTATCGTCAAAGCATCCAGCAGGGCCTGCGTCGGGTGCTCGTGGGCACCGTCCCCTGCATTGACAATAGAGGCGCTGCATACCCGGGCCAGCAGGTGGGGGGCACCGGAACTGGAATGCCGGATAATGATGACATCCGCGGCCATCGCCTGCAGGTTCCAGGCTGTATCAATCAGGGTTTCCCCCTTGGTGACACTGCTGCTGGAGGCCGAGATGTTGACCGAGTCTGCACTCAGCCGTTTGGCAGCGATTTCAAAGGAGGTCCGGGTACGCGTAGAGGCTTCAAAAAAAAGGTTGATGATGGTCTTGCCGCGCAGCGTGGGAACTTTCTTGATAGGGCGGGTGGATATCTCTCTGAAAGACTCGGCAGTGTCAAGAATGAGTCGAATCTCTTCTGCGGACAGGCCTTCAATGCCCAGCAGGTGTTTCGCTCGCAGTGTCACAGTGCCTCCCCGGGATTGAACAGTGGTGAGACTCGGAGATGATTCTCTCGACCCAGCGGTACCGTCTCATTCAACTGGCTCCACCAATAACACACAGTCCTGCCGGTCAGTCTCGACCAGGCGGACTTCAACCATCTGTTTTTCGGACGTCGGAAGATGCTTGCCGACGTAGTTGGCCTCGATGGGGAGTTCACGGTGGCCCCGATCAACCAGCACGCACAATTGAATGGTTTTAGGCCGCCCGAAATCCAGCAGCGCCTCCATGGCCGCGCGCACGGTTCTGCCGGTGTAAAGGACATCATCCACCAACACGATAGTCTTGTCCGTTACAGGAAAGAGAATTTCCGTCTTTTGAATGATCGGCTGGGTGGCCACTGAGGAGAGGTCGTCCCGGTACAGGTTGATGTCCAACACACCCACCGGCACATGGACCTTCTCCACATCTGCGATGGTCTTAGCCAGGCGTTCAGCCAGGGGAACACCCCGACGCCGGATGCCGACCAGAGCCAAGTCCTTGGGGCCATTGTTGCGCTCCACGATCTCCTGCGCCAGACGCGCCAGCGTTCGGCTCATTTCCGCGGCAGACATCATGTGCGCTTTTTCGCGGATCTCCACCAGGTAGTCCTGCCTTCGAGACTCAGTTTCAAAAACCGGGAGAATACTAGCACATTAAGGAGGGTTGTCAAGGAAGGGAAAAGCTGCGGGGGAACGGTCCGATGGAACAAACATTTCATCTGACATGGCCATTGCCAATCGCTGATAGGCGTGCCCTCAAGAAGGATGTCAGCATGCTGAGTGGAGTATGGTATTTTAATGCCCGGCAGGCTGAACGGGGCTCAGCCTTGACAAGCTTCGTCGGGGTCGAGCAGGGTTCCAGCCGCTGGAAATTTCCTTGGTTCACGGTCCTGGGTCATTCTTCAACTCGTCGGCCATGAACCCCTAAGTAAGGGCTTTTGTGTCAATCAAACCCCAAGACTTGCTGTTGGCTGAGCACCTGAGCACGGAAGAGGTTTGTGAATTACTGGAGGCTTACGGCTTCAAGGATCCTGTGAACGCAGACCGCAACCTTCAGCTCATGGCTGAAGACTGGGACTCCCGGGAAATGCTGGGCCGCATCATTGGTTCGGTCCTTCAAACCGCCCAGCACTCGCCGGACCCTGATGCCGCCCTGAATAACTTCGAGCGCTTTCTGGCGGTAGTTCCGCACCCGGTCAATCTTCTGGGATTTCTGTGGGACACTCCGGAAGCCCTGGAAGCCATCATCCTGATCTGCGGAACATCGCCTTTCAGCGCAGAAATTCTCATTCGGAATCCGGAGTACTTCTACTGGGTCCTGGACCAGTTAGGATCCAGCTGGGTCAAGAGCGAGGAGTTGTATCTGAAGGAAGCCCGCCAGATCGTCAACAAGTTCTCTGATTCCGCTCTTCAACTTCATGCCCTCTCCCGTTTCAAGCGCCGGGAAATGCTGCGGATTTCGGCACGCGACATCATCAAGGTGGCCGATGTGGTTGCCACGGTCACTGAACTTTCCAACCTGGCTGACACGATTACCGAGCTGGTCTATGAAATCTGCTGTGCCCGGCTGGTAGAGCGCTACGGGACTCCGCAATACCTGGACCGACAGGGCGTGCAGTGTACCGCCGGGTTTGCGATCATCGGAATGGGCAAACTGGGCGGACGGGAACTCAACTACAGCTCAGATATCGATTTGATCTACCTTTACGACGGAGAACAGGGCGAAACCCTGCGGGCCTCTCCAGTCGTGGCCCCACCACCTGCAATTTCCCCTTCTGCTGAAACACAATCAACCGGCGCCCGCGGGGTGTCCAACACCGAGTTCTTCACGAAATTGGCCCAGGCCATCACGAATGAGTTATCCAGCTTTACGGAAGAGGGATATTTCTATCGCGTGGATCTGCGCCTTAGGCCGGAAGGAAGTGCCGGTAATGTGGCCAGTTCTCTCGCAGCCTGCAGGAACTATTACTCCACTTGGGGCGAGACCTTTGAACGACTGGCCATGATCAAGGCCCGACCCGTGGCGGGGAGTCCAGAGCTGGGAGAACAATTTTGCAGAGCAGTCAGGCCGTTTGTTTATCGGAAGTTCCTGGATTTCGCCTCGCTGGAAGAGATCCAGGAGATCAAAACCAGGATCGATTCGAAGCTGGGTTCCCGAAAGAAGCAGGAAGCCCATGTCAAGCTGGGGGTTGGCGGGATCCGTGAGATTGAGTTCTTCGTGCAGGCCCTGCAGATGGTCTACGGTGGGAGAACCTCCGAACTGCAGGAACGGAGCACGATGAAAGCGCTGGACAAGCTGTTGGGCCACCATTTCCTGACTGAGAAAGAGCACCGCGACCTGTGCGGAGCCTATCTCTTCCTTCGCGATTTAGAACACAAACTGCAGATGGTGTTCCACCTGCAAACGCATGAGTTGCCCGAATCGCGCGACGACCTCTACAAATGCGCCAGGCGGATGGGGATTAATGGAGAATCGGTCGATGCCGTGCTCGAGCAGTTCCACAAGATTTACCGGTCACACACGGCCAATGTGAGCCGCATGTTCCAAAATCTGATCACCCTGCAACGGGATAACACCTTGGGTAGTTCCTTGCGGGAAGCCGCGCTGGTCCTGAACAAACACCTACCCGAAACTGAAGCGTTTCCCCTTCTCGCCCGGCACGGATTCAAGGACCTGAAGTCTGCCTATCACCAGATTGTTCTCTTGCGGGAGGCCCCTTCCTTTGCCCATTCTCCCTCCAAAATGCGCAACCTTCTGGCCAACTTGCTGCCCTCACTGTTGAAGTTCCTCGAACTGAGTCCTGACCCGGATACTGGACTGGCCAATTTCGAAAGATTTGCTGGGGCTTTGGGAGAAAGGGATTCTCTGTACACCCTCTTGAACGAATCCCCGGAAATCTTTTCCAGATTGATTCGAGTGCTGTCATCCAGTCAGTTTCTGGGAGATTTTCTCTGTCGGCGGCCGGAGTTCCTGGATGCGCTGGTCCAGGAGGACCTGCTCGAGAAACGCAAATTCCTGCGGGATTTGCAGGCGGAACTCCGGCAAAAACTTCGATCCGCAGTTCACATCGAGGAGAGCAAAGCGGCACTACGCGCGTTCCACCAGAAGGAACTTTTCCGCATCGGGATGAAGGACATCTTGGGCCAACTGCGGCGTCCACAAGTGGGGAAACAACTGGCAGCATTGGCCGAAGCCTGCCTGTTGGCCGGATTTGAAATTGCCTGCCGGGAGTTGGAGATGCAGTTTGGCCCAGGATTTGAGGCCTGGGCCCGCAGTCACTTCGCGATTCTGGCACTGGGCAAACTGGGTGGTAGCGACCTGAGCTACAATTCTGACCTGGATCTGGTCTTCTTTTATCGCGCAGATGATCCACGTCAACCCTCAGACACCCAGCACCGCTGCATCCGTCTGGTTGAAGCCCTGGATGAGATGCTCTCGGTCTCGCATGGAGAGGGCAGCGTCTATAAGATCGATACTCGTTTGCGACCCGAAGGAAAGAAGGATGAGCTGGTCGTGGCGTTGCACCGCTATCAGGAGTATCTGGAAAAGCGAGCCGAGAATTGGGAACGCTTGGCGTTGGTGCGCCACCGAATCGTTTTGGCAAGCCGGGGAATGCGCCGCCAGATCAAGCGCTGGATTGAAGCCTTCGTGTACTACCGCACCTGGGACTCTACCCTTGTGTCGGAAATCGCCCGGATCCGGCAACGCCTGGAATTGGAGGTGGGCAAGGAGTCAGACGGTCAGCGTTTTCACTTCAAAGTAGGATTGGGAGGATTGGTGGACGTGGAATTTGCCACTCAGCTCCTGCAAATGAAGCACGGTGCATTCCACCGGGCTCTTCGCATGGCCAACACCATCGCGGCCATGAAAAAGCTGACGGCGTTGGAGTTGATCAGCCGGGAACAGTTCTCGGCATTGCGGGAGGGGTACGAGTTCCTGCGCTTGGTCGAGAACCGGCTGCGGATTACCACACCCTATGGAGCCGGCCCTCTTCTCCGCACCTCCGAATCGTTGACCCGGATCTGCCGGCTCCTGGGCCCTCCGTTCTCAGCTCCACCGGAGGGAACCCAGCTTTTTGAGACAACCTATCTCGTTCAAACGCGGGAGATTCGCGCCCAGTTCCAGCAGATCCTCGCTGCTCTTTCGGCAGCGAAGCCGAATTGAGGCATTCGGCCTCTTCGTGATTGTCTCTCGCCGTCTCATCTCGCGGTTCTGTCCTCTCTCTTGCTGGGCTGGAGAACGAAGATTTGCTCCGCTGCCTCCTTCACTTTCTCACGACTAAAGAGGAGGGGGACAAACCTGCCCTCCACCCACAGAGAAAAAAGATCCCGGTAGTGGGGACTGTTTGGATCGCCCGACTGACCGGGGGAGTTGAGCATCAGGGATCGGTCCCAATTCGCGAGATCCATGACCTCGCGATACGTGGCCCCATGGGTCTGTCTGAAGTCGCTCTCCCGATACCGCGTATTGTGAACGGTGTATTCGTCGCCACCCACGGGGAGAGGGCCCAAGTTGAGGAATGACCGAATTGAAGAGTCCGCGGTTGGAGAAAGCCCATGCTCATAGGCGATGTGGTGCAGCCTGCCCCACTGCCACCCCGCTATGTCGGCCCCGAGCTTCGTCTTCAGGATTGCGACAGCTTGAGCGAGACTCCGCAGCAACAAAGCATCGCGGCCCCCAATGGGATTGGGACCGAACGCGCCGTCTGGTGAACGCAGGAGGCCAATCAGCGCCGATCGGCTCCCCGACCCGAAGAGAGACAGTGCATCCGTCGGAACGTATAACGAGTAGGCATTCTTGTGGAGCTGGGACACCCACAGCTCGAAGATCGCCGCCGGCACCGAGTCCTTGGAAAGGACGCTGTCCCATTTCTGAAGTATTTTCAATGCATTGGCGACGTCCGGATCCACAGCGTTGAGACCACTCAGAAGGGGCACTAACTCCCGCGCCGGTAACGAAAGCTCATCATACTGCAACCTCGCCGAGTCCTCGGGCGTCAATCTCCTTCCGCTGCTTAGCACCTCGACGATACGACGGAACCGGTACGGATCGGCCCATTCATGCGAGGAGGTACCCGTAAAAGGATAATTTTTTGGAAGGTTGTACTGGTTTGCGGTCGCGAAGAACCCCTCCTTGGGATTCGCAATCCGAGGCAGCTTTTGCGGTTCCAGGAATCCCTTCCACTCGTAGTCCCCGTTCCCTGGAACCGGCAGCATCCCGTTCCAGTTCGGGCGGATTGGTGCAAGGCTGCAGCCGGACCAGCCAATGTTACCGTCCACGTCGGCGTAGACCAGGTTCAAGCTGGGCATATAATACATCTCGGATCCCTTGCCAAACTCTTCCCAATTCCCAGCCTGGTCAAGCCGGAGGCTTGCCAGATACGGGGCCGTCCCTTCATGCTCCAGGTACGCCGCCCGAACTGCGTACGCCTTGTGGTGGGTGAGGTCTTCGGAGAGAACCGGTCCGTGGCGCGTGAATTTGAGGGGGACTGTCTTGGAGGCGCCCCCTTTCACCGGGATAGCCTCCGCGAAAGTCCGCATGTTCTCCCAGTGGCCCTGATACAGGTACTGGGACGAATCCTGCGGGTTGGTGTCGTAGACATAGAGATCCTCCTCGTCGGCAAAGGGGAAGATCGTAATCGCATACGCAATCCGACCGTTGTGGCCAAGAGAGATGCCTGGAAGCGCCGGCTCGCCGGCGCCGATCACGTTCCATCCGGGGCCTACGAGGTGGGCGATGTACCGAAGGGAAGGGACGCTCTGCAGACGGTGCGGATCCCCGGACAGCATGGGCTTTCCTGTCGATGTGAGTCGCCCGGAGATCGCCCAGTTGTTACTCTCGAAGAGTGGCTCGGTCGGGATATCGCCCTGGCCGATGGGAGGGACGGAGAGCAAACGGGCGTAACGCTCTTGCTCGAATCGGCTGAGGTTGTTCGCCAGATCCTCCGGACGGAAGCTGACGCCATTCCGCGCCAACTCGTAACTTTTCAGGATGCTCTCGTTGATGAGTGTGAGATCGAGCCCATTCGGCAGCAAGAGCTTGGTAGAAGGCTGGAAGAACGAAACCTTTTCAACCGCCGCCGGGCCCATGAGCCGAACCAATTGCGCCAGTCTCACCTCACGGCTCAGATTTCGGGTGAGGCCGAAGATGCGAATTAACGGGGAGGCGGGGCTCCAGTACCCGGGCGTTGCCCCCGTCAGCTTGAACTCGATGGGGAGGAGGTCCGGCCGGGTGCGGGTCAAATCGACGTACGCGTTGATTCCCCGGGTAAAGGCGGTGAGGATCTCCTTGCCCTTGGGATGGTAGCTTTTGAACTCCTTCTCCTGATCTCCGCGGAAGAGGAAGAGCCGGGCTGCCCGGTCCTGATCCACAAAGCGCGGTCCGAAGGCCTCCGCTAACCTCCCTTCACCTTGCCTACGCCAGAGATCCAGCTGCCAGAGCCTGTCCCGGGCGGCGTTGAACCCCTGGGCCAAAAAGAGATCCTCCATCGTCTGGGCGTAGATGTGCGGGATTCCCCATTTGTCAACGATGATCTCGGCCTTCTTCGAAAGTCCCTTCAACCTCAGGGTTGTCGTCCCTGCACGGGAGATCGAAGAGAAGATCAACAGAGAAAGGACCAACCCAGGGATAATCCGGCTCAACTTCGTCAGACGAACGCGCCCAACGGTCAGGTGTCGCAGAATTTTCTCCTTTCACGGCCCCGCATCGAGTCTCCTCATCTCCGCGTCTGGTGCAAGATCCAAATCGGAAACCTGATTCATAATCGGACGAAGAGACTCATCTCCTGGCGGATAGCCGATGTCCGCCAGCGTGGCCAGAATCCAGTGAGCGCCTGCCCACTTCTTGTAGACATGATGGATGGGTGCAATCCGTCGATCGTTCTAAGATTGGTCGGGGTGACACCGTTGTTAAACACCGGTTTACTTGACCGCGTACTCCAACAAGACAATTCCTGTCGCGTACACCTTGTGGCCGGTCAGTTTCAGCTTGGCTTGACTGGCCGGATGCGGAAGCAGCGGTATTCCGGAGCCCAGGAGCGCCGGAATCACGGCCACTTCCACCCTATCCACCATCCTGGCGTCAAGAAGACTCCGGAACAGCAAGCCTCCCCCCATCAGCCAGATGTCCTTCCCAGGCCTCGTCTTAAGTGCGGACAACACCTCCTTGGGCTTTTCGGCAACGACCGTTACGCCCGGATAGTCCTTCTGGCGCAAAGTCCGCGAGAAAACGTAAGTCTGCATCGCGGGCATTTCCGTGTTGCCGCCGCGTTGTAGCGTAGCTTCAAATGTTCGGCGCCCCAAGAGGAGGGTGTCAAATTCCTTGAAAAAGGCGCCGAAATCGATGTCCGGATCCATGAGGACCCAGTCGCTCTCGCCTTTGGGGCCGGCGATGTACCCATCTAAGCTCATTGCGACCGCAAAGCGAATCCGTCTCACGGCAACCTCCCGACTTGGGTCGGCCCCGTCTTATTGAAGGGGGGCATCCGCCGCGGAGTTAGGCGGCATTTCACGTGTGGTCATTTCTGCTTCACTTGTTCCGGAAAATCCTCCGCGTACCTCACCAGCAACGCCGTCACGTCGTTAGGCACAAAGTAAATCTTGCCGCGGATAGGTTTCTTCTCGCCCGGCTTCAGTCCTCCGATGCGAAAGTCACTATGCAGGCAGGTAACCACACCCTGGAACAACTCCTGATAGGGCTCCCATGCCGTTGCAAAAATCATTGTCTCGTCGGCGCTGAAGCAGCCAATCAACCCGTTGCTGGGCGTATGTCGGTTGAGCGGACGGGGGTTGACATCGGCACGTGGCACTCCCGGCGCCGCCCATTCCTGGCCGGGCGTGTATCGGGCTTCCGTTGCCCAGTCCTTGGTCGGCATGAACGTTAGGCGACCGTCAAGAAAGACGAAGGACTTCTTCAAGTATGCATAGGTCTCGCGGTTTCTTGGGTCACCCAATCCCGTGAATTCGCCGACGCGGACGCATGGTTGGGCCCAGTGCGCTTTGGAAGCCTTGTTGGTTGGGTTATAAGCCACAAGGCGAAAGTCCACCTCATCAGAGCGCGCCGTAATCGCGTGATCCACGACGACACCATCCTGGAGCACACACTGGAGCTTGAGCTGAGTTCGATCTTCGCTGATGGAGATTTGTTTAGTCTTGTGACCAATGACGGTGTGGGTGAGCCAGTCGGTGGTCTGCGAGTTGGGCCGGCAATAAGCTTCCAGGTAGAGGATCTCCATCTGCTTGCCAGGCAGCCTTTCGCCGGCAATCGTGAGAATATCGTCCTGCC
>JBGPHY010000038.1:0-17293 GCA_041484625.1 Terriglobia bacterium
AAGACCTACTATCACATTGTGGATTTCGAAGCCGCTCGCAGGACTGTGGGTGAACTGCTGGCCGAAATCATGAGGATTAAGGCAGAGGGAGACTTGACAGCAGCCAAAACCCTGGTTGACACCTACGGTCTCCGCGTGGACATCCGGTTGCGAGACGAAGTCCAGGATCGGGTCAAGAACCTGAACCTGGCCTCCTACAATGGGTATGTGATGCCGCAACTGGAATTGTTGACCACCGCTGAGGGTAAACCCCAGGACGTTAAGCTCAGCTATCCTTTGAGCCTCGCATCCCAAATGCTGGAATACTCCCGCTTTACTCGAAGCGAGAAAGAGAAGAGCGGGAAGGAGAAACGAGAAAAGTAGGAATTCAGGTTCCCGGACTTTTCGCATCGCAGCACCGGCGGAGAACGGTCGGTGACCGCCTCGAGTGAAGGCTCTGAGATAGCCTAACCGGCCTATTTGCTCTTGGGCTTCCGACCGGGTTTTCGTCTCGGGGCAGGCTGGGCGACTTCGGGCTCAGGCGGCTGGCTGCGATTGACATACGTATTGCAGTCGCCGCAGACGGGAAGGTCCCAATTGGTCTTCATCTCGGGGTGATCGCAAACCTGCTTGGTGGGCTGAAAGGATTCGCGCGCAAAAAAACCTGTCGGGCCAATGACTTTTGAATAGAGACAGGACCTCAATTTCTTGAGCGCGGGTTTCATGGTCTGTTTACCGTCTTAGCTCCCGTACCTTCAGAAAACGAACCGAAGTTTCTGAACTTCTGGTACCGTTGTTCCACCAATTGGGCAGCAGAGAGGGGTTTCAAGTCAGCCAGGGCCCGTTGCATTTGTTGATCGATGAAGGAAGCGGCATGCTTATAGTCGACATGAGCGCCGCCAGGCGGTTCAGGGATAATTTCATCAACGATCCACATGGCTTTCAAGTCCGTGGCGGTGAACTTCAACGCATTGGCCGCTGCCTCAGCCTTGGCCTGGTCCTTCCACAGGATTGCTGCACAACCTTCCGGAGAGATCACCGAGTAATACGAGTGTTCAGTCATGTAAACCCGGTTACCCACTCCGATCCCCAGGGCCCCGCCGCTTCCTCCCTCCCCGGTAATGGTGACGATTACGGGGACCTTGAGGCGTGCCATCTCGCGCAGATTGTAAGCAATGGCTTCAGCCTGCCCGCGCTCTTCAGCGCCGATGCCGGGGAAGGCTCCCGAGGTGTCGATGAAGCTGAAGATTGGACGTGAGTACTTCTCGGCCAGCTTCATCAAACGCACGGCCTTGCGGTAACCTTCCGGCTTGGGCATTCCGAAATTGCGCCAGAGCTTTTGCTTAGTGTCCCGTCCCTTCTGCGTACCCAACACCACGCAGGGCTCCCCGTGGTAGAAGGCCATTCCACCGATCAGTGCAGGGTCATCCTCAAAACGACGGTCGCCGTGAAGCTCGCTGAAATCCTCAAAGATCAAGGCCACATAGTCCAGAAAATGGGGTCGTTGCGGATGACGGGCCAACTGTACCCTTTGCCAGGGGGTCAGCCGGGAGAACACTTCCCGACGAAGTTTCTCCAGACGCCGTTGCAGCCGTTCCAATTCCCGAGCCGTATTGTCGTCAGGAACCAAGCGGGAGAGCTCCTCAATTTGCTTCTCCAGCGATACCACTTCTTCACGCTGGGTACCCATCTCTTCAGCCATTTTCGATTTCGTGCCTCTGCATTCGAATCTCAGAACTGAACGGAGCCGACTCCGCAGATCCTCTCAACCTCCTCGATGAACTCAAAGCCCGGTTGAACTTTGGCAACCTGGTTAGGTTTAAAGGTTATCAGATACTCTTGGAGAGATTCAAGCTGAAAGATGATCTTGGCTTCTCCAGGATGCCGCCCAAAGACGGACTGCAACTGTGTAGCCGTGTCCCTTCGCAAGTTGTTCAGATTGACCCGGATGGTCAGGGACTTGGCGAGCCGCTCACGAAGACCGTCCACAGGAAAAATGTCGTTGACTAGAATCTTTCTCGCCCCGGAATCCTCAACATCTAGCAGGCCCCGGATGAAGAGGGAGGCGTCAGTCTTCAGGAGGTTCTGACACCTCTGGAAGGGCTCAGGGAAAACGACTGCCTCGGCCGTTCCGGTAAGATCCTCCAGAGTGATGACTGCCATGCGATCGCCCTTTTTGGTCTTCAGGAAGCGCAAGGCACTCACCAGTCCTCCGATAAAGACCTCACTGCCTGAGGCAATGTCGTTGAGAGTTTCGGTTGTCGCCGTGGCAAAATCCTGGAGGTCTTTGGCATATTTTGAAAGCGGATGACCGGTAATATAGAACCCCAAGGTTTCTTTTTCGAAAGCTAGAAGTTGAGGCTCGGGCCATTCCGGGGTGTTGGGTAGAGACTGCTGGATGGCATCCTGAGACGTGTCCCGAGGCGTTGTCCCTCCCAATCCGAAGAGTCCCTGTTGGCCGGACTCCCGGTCCCGTTGCAGGCGCTGGGCACTTTCAATAGCCTTGTCAACTGCGGCAAAAAGTTGGGACCGGAGATTTCCCAAAGAATCCAGAGCCCCGGCTTTGATGAGGCTTTCACTTACCCTCTTGTTGACGATCCGCAGGTCCACATGCTCGCAAAACTCAAAAAAGCTGTGAAAGACCCTCATCTTTTGGCGAGCCTCCAGGATGGAATTGATGGCATTGGACCCCACATTCTTGATAGCCGCCAGCCCAAACCGGATATCACTCCCGGCTGGAGTAAAATCCAGTTGGCTGAGATTGACGTCCGGAGGAAGAATCTTGATCCCCATATCCCTGCACTCATTGATGTACTTCACGATTTTGTCAGTGTTGCTGATTTCACTGGTCAACAGTGCCGACATGAAACAAACCGGGTAGTGGGCTTTCAAGTAAGCGGTCTGGTAAGCCAGCAGGGCGTAAGCGGCAGAATGGGACTTATTGAACCCGTAGCTCGCGAACTGCTCCATCAGGTCAAAAATCTTGCCCACCTTCTTCTCGTTGAGGCCCTTGGCCTTGGCACCCGCGATGAACTTCGCCCGCTGGGCCTGCATCTCCTCCTGCTTTTTCTTCCCCATTGCCCGCCGCAGAATGTCGCCCTCGCCGAGCGAGTAACCTGCCAGCTTGTTGGCAATTTGCTGGACCTGTTCCTGGTAGACGATGACCCCCAGGGTCTCTTCCAGGATCTCTTTTAACTCGGGCAGGTCATATTCCACCCGTTTTTCGCCATGTTTCCTCTTAATGAAGTCATCAATCATGCCGCCCCCGATAGGGCCAGGGCGATATAAGGCATTCAGGGCCGTCAGGTCTTCCAGCTTCTCAGGTTTGAAGCGGCGCAAGATATCTTTCATACCACTGCTTTCAAATTGAAAGATGCCGTTGGTGAGACCCTTGGAGAAAATCTCGTAGGTCCCGGAATCCTCCATGGGGAGCTGTTCCAGGTCCACCACATCTCCGGTGGTTTCCTTGATGAGTTTGATCGCCTGATCGAGCACCGTTAAGGTCGTCAGCGCCAGGAAGTCCATTTTCAACAGGCCGATCTTTTCCAGGTCGGTCATCTGAAACTGGGTCGTGATTTCATCCTTGTTGCTCTTGTAGAGAGGGACAATGTCGGTCAGAGGGACCGGAGAAATCACCACGCCGGCCGCATGGGTGGAGGCATGGCGGGACATGCCTTCCAGGCGCTTGGCAATATCAAACAAATCCCTTACCCGTGCGTCTTTGGCCAGAAGGTCACGAAGACCCTCTGACCCTGCCAGGGCCTTGTCGAGAGTAATCTTCAAGTCGTTGGGGATCAGTTTGGCAATCCGGTCCACTTCGGCGTAAGGCATATCGAGGCTTCGTCCTGTGTCCTTGATGGCCGCCTTGGCAGCCATGGTTCCAAAGGTGATGATCTGGGAGACATTGTCACGGCCGTATTTCTGAGTGACGTAGCTGATCACTTCACTTCGCCGGTTGGTGCAAAAATCAATGTCGATGTCCGGCAAAGAAACCCGCTCGGGATTGAGAAACCGTTCAAAGAGCAACCCGTACCGCATGGGATCGATGTCGGTGATCCTGAGACAGTAAGAAACCAGGCTGCCAGCCGCCGAGCCTCGGCCTGGTCCCACCGGGATCCGATTTTGCCGGGCATAACGGATGAAGTCCCACACGATGAGGAAGTATCCTGGGAAGCGCATTTGCTGGATGATGCTGATCTCATGTTTCAGTCGCTCTTCGTAGGCTCCCAGGGGGTTCCGCAATTGGCCACGAGCCTCCATGGCAGCCAAGTAGGGCAGACGGGATTCATAACCCTTCCAGACTACCTCCTCAAAGTAACCATCCAACAGTTTGCCTCCTGGCACTTCGAAATGGGGGAACGGTTGGCTGGCTTTTTCCAGTTGGAAATTGCAGCGCTCGGCAATCACCAGGGTTTGCGTCAATGCGTCCGGGATCTCGCGGAAGAGATGCACCATCTCTTCCGCGGACTTGATGTAAAACTGGTCGGTGGAGAAACGCATGCGGCTGCTGTCACTCATGGTCTTACCCGTCTGAATACAGAGCAGCACCTCATGGGCACGTGAGTCTTCAGCGCTGACGTAGTGACAGTCATTAGTGGCCACCAGGGGGACACCGATTTGCCTGGAAAGCCGAACCAGGTCAGGATTCACCCGATGCTCCACATCCAGTCCCTGGTCCTGGATTTCCAGGAAGAAATGGTCCTTGCCGAAGATCTCCAGGTATTCACCGGCTGCCCTCTGGGCCGCCTCATACTCCTCGTGAGCCAGACTGTCACAAACTTCCCCGCTGAGGCAGGCGGAAAGACACAACAGACCCTGGCTATGCTTGGCCAGAAGCTCCTTGTCGATGCGCGGTTTGTAGTAAAACCCCTGCAGGTAGCCGGCCGAAACCAGCTTGACGAGGTTCTTGTACCCGGTGTTGTTTTCACAAAGCAACACCAGGTGATGGTTGCTCTTTTCCCCTTCATAGTTGGTCCGTTCGGCATGGCCTCTTCGGGCCACATAAACTTCGCATCCAATGATCGGCTTGATCCCCTTTTTTTGCGCCGCCTCATAAAAGCTCACCGCGCCAAAAAGGTTACCGTGATCAGTGACGGCCACAGCCGGCATGTGAAGTTCCAGCATGCGGTCCATGACGCGGTCAATCGAGCAGGCGCCGTCCAGCAGGCTATAATCAGTATGCAAATGGAGATGAACGAATTGATTGCTTTCCATGTTCAGTTAGAGAGGCAAAACAAGAAATGGGAAAGGAAGCCTGCCCCTGGTCCAGTCGACTCGTGTTCGATAGCCCCCTGAATCCTTGCGCCCTTCACCTTGGCCGTTCTGCCTGAAGTTACTCCCATTCAATCGTTGCCGGAGGCTTCGAGCTGATGTCGTACACCACCCGGTTAATGCCTTTCACTTCGTTAACGACGCGGTTGGAAATCCGCTCCAGTACTTCGTAAGGAAGGCGAACCCAGTCGGCTGTCATCCCGTCCCTGGAATGAACAGCCCGGACAGCGACCGTATAATCGTAAGAGCGGCCATCTCCCATGACCCCCACGCTTTTCACCGGGAGGAGTACCGCAAAGGACTGCCAAATTTCTGCATACAGCCCGGCCTTCTTAATTTCGCTCACCACGATGTCGTCGGCTTCCTGCAATAAGCGGATTCGATCGGAAGTCACCTCCCCCAGAATGCGCACGGCCAGGCCAGGTCCCGGGAAGGGCTGGCGCTGGATGATTTCATCACCCAGTCCGAGTTCCTTCCCGATCTGCCGGACCTCGTCCTTGAAAAGCTCCCTGAGCGGCTCCACCAGCCTCAATTTCATCTTCTCTGGGAGTCCGCCCACGTTATGGTGGGACTTGATGGTGGCTGACGGCCCTTTCACTGAAACCGATTCAATGACGTCCGGGTAAAGCGTACCTTGAACCAAAAACTCAATCTGACTCAGCTTGACCGCCTCTTCCTCAAATACAGCGATGAATTCGTTGCCAATGATCTTTCGTTTCTTCTCAGGTTCAACTACCCCTGCCAGCCTGGCCAGGAAGCGAGCAGAGGAGTCGACCCCGATTACCTGAAGGCGAAGGCGTTCCTTCAAATTGCTCAGGACCTTTGAAAACTCGTTCTTGCGAAGAACTCCATTGTTAACGAAAATGCAGGTGAGATGACTCCCAATGGCTCGATAGACCAGGACTGCCGCTACTGTGGAATCGACCCCGCCACTCAGCGCACAAATGGCACGACCCTCCCCAATCTGTTGGCGAATTCGGCGGACCGATTCTTCGACGAAGGATGAAGCGGTCCAGTCTCCACGACAGTGGCAAGCCTCGAAGAGGAAATTCTCAATGACTCTCTTGCCCTGTTCAGTGTGCACGACTTCCGGGTGAAACTGGACCCCAAAGATTCCGCGTTCGCGGTTCTCCGCGGCGGCGATGGAACTGGCGGTAAGTCCGACAACCTCAAATCCTGCTGGCAGGTTGACAATGTGATCGCCGTGGCTCATCCAGACTCTGGATGTCACGGCAACTCCGTCCAGCAACAGTCCGGGCTTACGGACCTCCAGCTCAGCCAGCCCATATTCACGCTTTTGAGCGCGTTCGACTTGGCCACCGAGTTGGTAAATGAGCAACTGAAACCCATAACAGATTCCTAATACTGGGATGCGATGTGTCCACAGGGCGGCGTCACTGTGGGGGGCTCCATCTCCATAAACCGAGTCCGGCCCGCCCGAAAGGATAATGCCACTGGGGTTCCGCAGCACGATATCGGAGAGGGGGGTGCTGAAGGGAAGGATCTCACAGTAGACATGGGCCTCGCGAACTCGGCGCGCAATTAACTGGGTGTACTGGGCCCCGAAATCAAGAATGACGACAGTCTCATGCCGGGTAGTCACAAGAAAAACCTCGCAAGATGTTCTTCATTATAGTCTCAACAATGGATGGTGTAAACTCAATTGACAACCACTAAATATTGAGGACTTGAATCGACCGCCGTAATGGGTTTCAGCCTCATTTCGATCCACTCTGGACTCGAAAGGCAAGGATATCCACAAGAGATTTTCGTAGAACTTCGTCTCTTTTGGACAAGGAAAGCCAAGGAGTCCACTCGGGCTCACGGGATTACAGGGAACTGGCCGAAACAGTGCAACCCGCACAAAGTTGGGGGCATCTATTCTCACTGGCGTGTTGTCAAGTGCCTCTTATCTGCCTATAATTTAACCAGCTTGGTAGAGACGAAAGGAGGTACTCCAATGAAGGCCGATCGGAATGTTTTCTGGGCCTTGGTTCTGGGAACAACCTTGGCAGTTACAGCCTCCTGGGGTTTCTCGCAAGAGTCGGAGAAAGCTGCAAGTCCCGCCGCTGGGAAAGAAAATAGCCGGGTCTATGAAGTGGACTCCAAGACGCACGTCAGAATCGGAGGGTTTAGCATCGGGGCAGGTTACTCTCATTACTCCTCCCCCTATACTTATTACTGGCCCTACTCCTCTCCTTATTTTTGGGATTACGGGTGGCCCTCCCTGGGTTACTGGTCCCCTATCTATCCTCCCGGTTATTGGCACGGACTTGGACGAGGGGAAGGTAAGGGAGAAATCAAGCTGGATACCTCCGAAAATTTGGCGGAAGTTTACATCGAAGGAGCTTACGCCGGACTTGCCCAGGATCTAAAGAGCATCTGGCTGGATCCAGGCGCTTATGACCTGGAACTGAAGGTTACAGGTTATCAGACCTTTAGGAAGCGGATTTACATTCTAAGCGGCAAGCTGGTGAAAGTCACGGCGGTGCTCAATCCGGACAAGTAAGGATACTGAGCCATGAGAAGAATCCTGGGAGTTTTGTTAGCGCTCCTGTGGGTGATCTGCTTGGAGGCGGGGCCCAATCAGGGGATTCCACCCCGCAAGAGCCCCGGGGATTTCCCTCAGCAAAAGAGTCTGCAGGACTTTTCCATTGGAGTCGCGTTATTGGCCAAAGACCAGGTTCGCGGCCAATTCGCAAGTGACCTGAACCGCGGTTTCCTGGTGGTCGAAGTGGGCATTTATCCCGAAAAGGGCAAGTCTATCGATTTAAGACGGAGGGACTTCGTATTGCGAACGCGCAAGAATGAGGTCCTGGGGCGTCCTGCTGATCCTATAGCGATTGCGGCCAGTCTGCAGAAAGCTGCCGGCTCTGATCGCGATGTGACTTTATTTCCCTCGGCGACAATCGGCTATGAGTCCGGCCCAAGGTACGATCCCGTCACGGGGACGCGCCGTGGAGGTGGGGTATATACTGGCGCAGGCGTCGGGGTCGGCGTTGGAGGCTCGGCCCCGGCGGCCACGGACCGGGACCGCAGAACCATGGAGATGGAATTGAGCGAGAAAAGCCTACCTGAAGATCATGCCACACTACCGGTCTCAGGTTACCTTTATTTTCCGCTCAAGGACCGGAAGAAAGGCGAGACCTACATCCTGGAGTACACTGGACAGAATCAGCCGCTGCTTCTGCAAGTGCTGCCCGATGGCGGGAGCCGTTAGCTTTCAGAAGACCGAAGAGTAATTCACAATATTGTTTTGCGCAAGTTAACAGGACAAAAGGCATGAATTGAGAGTCAAGGACCAGGAGCTGATCACAGTCGAACATCCGGCTTTTTGGTGGGTTCATCCCCCCGATTAGGGCGCAGATAGTACCTTTCCAGACCGGTCCGGACGATGTCGAAGGCCTCCCGGGGGGAATCGGCGAATTGAAAAAACTCCAGGTCGGCAGCGCTGATTGTTCCCCATCGCAACATAGCCTGGAAGTTGATGACCTCATTCCAATATCCTTTGCCGTAAAGCAGCACTACCATTTTCTTGGTGATTTTCCCGGTTTGAATCAGGGTCAGGAGTTCCCACAGTTCGTCCATGGTGCCGAATCCACCCGGGAAAACGATCAAGGCTTTTGCCAAGTAAACAAACCAGTACTTCCGCATGAAGAAATAGTGGAAGTCGAAGTTCAGACTCTCCGTGATGTAGGGATTCGGCAGCTGTTCCATAGGAAGGCTGATATTCAGGCCGACGGACTTGCCACTAGCCAGATGAGCCCCCAGGTTGGCTGCTTCCATGATCCCCGGTCCTCCACCTGAACAAACCACAAACCGGTTGGCGTTCTTAGCCAGAGATAGGGACCACGAAGTCAAGAGTCGTGATAACTCCGCGGCATCGTCATAGTAACGACCCAGTTCCAGCTGGATCCTGGCGGCCGCAAGCTCTTCTTTGGCGACCTCCATGTCCTTCTCCGAGGCTGAATCCATGATCTCCAGGTAAGCCTTTTCCGCCTTGTCTCTGGGAATGGCGCGGGCAGAACCAAAGAACACGATCGTGTCCCGGACTTTCTCCTGGCGGAATCTCCGGTAGGGGCTCAGGTACTCGGAGAGAAGGCGGACCGATCGGGCCGCCGCAGAGTTAATAAAATCAGGGTCATTGTAAGCTTTGACAGGACGATGTGGCATATTCATTTTGATTGATCCAGTTCTCGGATTCTGAAAGTCAGCACGCTTCTGGGATTTTCAACCATCACCTTCTGGACATCCATCTCCGAAAACCCCCGCTTGAGCAATTCAGGGAGGAATCGGGAATAAAGAAAGGTGTAACCTCTATACTCTCCGCCGTCAGGCTCTCCCACGTGATACCACCCAGCATCTTGTGAGACCAGTGTTCGGCCTAACAGACCGTTGTCTGCCATGATCCTGACCAGCTTCACATGCTGTTCCAGAGACGACTCCCCAATCCCATCAAATTCCACCCAGCACCCTTTCCGGGCAGCCTGTACGTGAACTTCCGGTTGGGACTCGTTCTGAGCATGGACCCAGACAAATGCATCCGCCCTGACTCCCGCTCTTTCGAGCAGGGACAGTTGTTCCAAAGCGGCAACACCGTCGCCGGTGTGGGAAGCGATTGTCATCCCGGTTTCCAGGTGAGTGAGCGCTGCGGCACGGACCAGTTTAGCATCAATCTCCGAGAGTTTTCCGGCGTCAACGCCGATCTTGATGATGCCAGGCCTGATTGCCGAACCTTCAATTCCTCCCTTGAACTCCCGGATCCAGCGTCGGGACAACTGCTCAGCCGTCTCTGGATAGGCGTGTCTCGGAACGAATTTGTTCTCGGCAGCACCGTAGTAGCCGGTGTTGGTGACCAGGTTCAGACCGGAAGCTTTCGACAGCCGGGCCAGCAAGGCGGGATCGCGTCCGATGTAGGCAGGAGTACACTCAACCAGGGTGCGGCAACCTGCCTGGAGGAGTTGCTTCAAGTGCGGCAACGCTCGGGCGAAGACCTCCTCGGAATTGTAGCGTGAGGGAGAAACCTTGTCCGCACCGATAAAATCCACCAGGACGTGCTCATGCATGAGCGTCGAACCCAGCGTTATCGTGTTGAGGGGACCAAGCACAGTGTTTGCCTCAGGCGCAATTGTCGGCCAGCTGCTCTTTTTTAATGGGGCCAGCGGGGCCGCCATCACGAGTTCCAGGAAACTCCTTCGGTGCATACGGGTGTCCCTCAATTGATGAATGGATTCCTGCAACGACCTATTTGATCACAATGCCCGATGGCCGAGCGCCGGTTGGTATCACGGTCAGTAGAGCATTCCCTGCCTTGACGAAATCTGTTCGAAGGATCGATACATCGTCCGAGCCGGTATTCAGGACAAACAGGTAGCGCTCATCGGGGGAGAGACACAAGCCCTCGGGGTGGTCGCCGACGGGGATTGCGGCAAGAACTTGTCGGGTCGGGGGTTCGAGCACAGAAACGCTATTGGAACCGAAGTTAGTGACGTACAAGCGGAGCGCATCGCGAGAGATGACCCCCCGAATCGGGTTCTTACCGGCAGGGAAATATCCGTTCTGTTCGTTGGTGGCCGTATTGATTATACCCACCGTCTCTCCGTCAAAGTTACTGACGTAGACCTCTCCTCCATCGGGTTTCATTACCATGTGCAGCGGGGTTCTTCCGATGCGAATTTCTCCCACCTTCTCTTTCGTCCCGGCATTAAGTATGCTGACCTTGTCGGCGCTAGAGTTACTGACGAAGACCTTGGAAGCATCCGGCAGGGCGACCAGATCAATCGGGCTTTCAAGCTTCATCATCACTCCCGGCTGGGTCTCTTCGTCCAACGAGATTATTCCGACTGAGCCATCCACATGGTGGCTTACCCACAGCTGGCGGTCCTGGGACATCAACATTACCCTGTTGGGGCCGGGCCTGGTTGGAAATGTCCTGGCGATAGTCAGGCTGGAGCAATCAATTACCGAAATCTGATTGGATTCGTAGCAAGCCACATAGGCACGTCGCCCGTCCTTGGAGAAGACAACGGACATGGGTGCCTTTCCCACTGGAATGGTCTTGACCACAACCGCTTGAGTAGTGTCTATGACGGTGATCGAGCTAGAACCGGCATTCGCGACGAAAATGAAACTGGCGGTCGGGCTAGCCGCGACTTCAACCGGGTTCTTCTCAACGTTGAGAGTCTTGGTTTTCCTGAAGGAGTTGAGATCGATGACCGAAACAGTATGGCTCCCGAGATTCGATACGAAGGCATGCAGAGATGGGAACGGGGGAGGTATATCGGGCTTAGAAGTGCAACCCGTGAGCAGTAGACAGCCAAGCAACCTGAAGACTCTCTGACAAATATTAAGTAAAGACATCCAGCGGATCGCACCCTCCCTACTGAATGATGTGGAGTTGGACCTCTCTGTGACCACGAGGGAGGCACCCTTCACGAGATTCTTCTGGCTGGAGGACCAAAGACTAATTGTGGGGTGGGGATTCCTCTTAGCCGTGTGGAATCCCCCGGCGAGAAAAGAGGGCACGCTCAGGTCTACTCATCAACCGACTTGTCTTCATTCTCTTTGTACATGTACCGGATCGCGTGTTTGAAAACAAGGAGATTCGGCTCGGCATCGCGATTCACTTTGATGCAACTTTTGTCATACCATTCGATGATCCCTCGAAGCTCCTGCCCGTCCTGGAAAACCACTACCATGGGGGTGCGGTTCTGCATCTGCTTCAAATAATAAAAGCTTTCAGCGTTAGTCTGTTCCTGGGGTGCAGTTTTCTTCCTCTGGGTACGCACCGTCATCTTGTCCTTGATTTCTGCCAAGGATGGGCGAATGAGTTTACGGTTCACGAGAAATTCCTCCTCAGGACTCTTCTTGGTCGAGTTTCTTGAATTACGATGCTGTTCCACGGCTATCACCGGATAGGCTGGCAGAAATTTTACTGCACAGGCAGCCTGCGCCAGCCATCCTTCCTGGCACAGAGCATGCAAACCAATAGAAACGACCGTATCGGCCGTCTCCCGGGATCATTGGGCTTTCAGGTGAATTTGGAACTGACGGAATCGTGTTTCCGTCTTAGCGAAACAATGGCTTCTAAATAACCATTTTCAAATATGGTAGTTTAAACCTACCATAATTCTCTTCACCGCTCAAGAATAAACTTGGGGTCTATCAGAGTCCCACTCAGATTAAACACCAGGCTATCGAGGATTAGACCCTTGTTCAAATTTCGCCTGGCACCCTGTTCGAGCCGGTCCAGAAGCCGCGTTCCATTGGTCAGTTGCTGCTGCGTGAAGGACGTGGCCAGACTCTGCAGCGGCTCCCGGATGTCAACGTTAGTGATGGATTCAGATGAGTCGTCATGTTTCAGAAGGAAGAGGTCGTGTAGCAGGGTGTAGAGAATCTCCATCCGGAACCCGAACTTCTCTTTCTCTGCTTCCTTCCGCGATGCCCAGGTTTCCAGAATTCTTCCCACTCGCACATAAAGGAAATCCGCACGGCAGGATCTCAGCAGGTCCAGAGACTCCTGGCGGGTCTGCCGATAGTCGTCCATGTCAGTTTGGAGAGCCTTGCCCAGTGCCCCTCCCGCCAGGCGAGCCAGCAGTTGGCAGTCTTCTTTCGACCGGCCTGTCTCCACGGCCAACCAGGATGCCATAGTCTCGAAGGGCAGAGGGATGAACTGGTAGAGCTGAGCGCGTGAGCGTATGGTCGACAACAGATCGTTGGGTTTATCCGAAAGAAGGAGGATAGTCGTGCTCTCCGGAGGTTCTTCTATGGTCTTTAGGATGGAATTCGCGGCTTCGATTTTGAGCCTATCGGCTTGCTCCAGGATGAAAATGCGCTGTCTTCCTTCAAAAGGACGGAAGAAAGCTTCCCGGCTGAGTTCACGCATCTGGTCGATCTTGATGAACTGGCCTTCGGGGGAGTAGACACGGACATCGGGGTGGGTGTTCGCTTCGATCTTTCTGCAACTCGAACATTGATTGCAGAAATCGTACTGCACTTCCCGGCAGTTCAAACTCTTGGCAAGGGAACGGGCCAGTGTACCTTTGCCAATTCCGGAAGGTCCGGCAAAGAGCAGTGTATTGGGAAGCCGATCCTCCCGGAGTTGGCTCTCGAGCGTCTGGATGACCGATGCATTTCCGATAAAATCCTTAAGCGACATTCGGGTTTTCCAGCAGTGGATCGATGATCTCAATGATTTTCTGATGCAACCCCGCAATCGACTGGTTGCCCTGGAGTAAACGGAAACGGCGGGGCTCCTTGGATGCCATCTCCAGGTATCCATTGCGCACGCGAGTATAGAATTCCAGGGACTCCTTCTCAAACCGGCTCTCGTCCACAACTTCGTGCCGGTTTCGTTCCCGGGCCCGCCCGAGGGAGAGTGCAGGATCGATGTCGATGAGAATGGTCAGATCAGGCATCCTGCTGATGGCAATTCGATTGAGTTCCGCAATCGTTGCCAGATCGATGCCCCGCCCATACCCCTGGTAGGCCATGCTCGCATCGGCGTAACGGTCGCATAAAACCAATTTTCCCTCGCCTAGTGCCGGCAGTACGTTTTGGCAAAGGTTTTGGTGGCGCGAGGCATAGTATAACAGCAGTTCGCTCAAGGGCCGCAGTTGCGTGGTTTTGGAATCGAGCAGCACCCGGCGAATAGACTCGCCCACGGCCGTTCCTCCCGGTTCCCGAGCGATCACCACTGGAACTCCACGAGAGTGGAGATACGTCTCCAATAGCCTGAGCTGCGTGGTCTTGTCGCAGCCATCAATTCCTTCGAAAGATATGAAATAGGCTATAAGTCGGTAGGCTTTTCATCTAGATGATAGCACAGAGTATAAATTCCTTCTCAAGTGTCCTTACAAGCCTTACGACCAGAGGTATCCTGAGAGGCTATACAGAAAGCATTGCTTGTGACAAGCATGGCTTGCCTGAAGTTTGGACATTTTCTAGACGTTTATCGCCTTGCTCTTTGGAGCGTGCCGGCAGAGCACAGGGACGGCGGTCCCGTAGCGGCGACGGCGCTTTGACTTCGCACGGCAAGAGAGGCTCAAGTCGGTCATTCCTGCCTCGCCGCCGGCGATCCAAAGCGGCGTCGCGCTCCAAAAGACGCTTCCGATGCAACGACACGCTTCGTTCACTCCAAACCGGGAGGCTTGGACGAAACGCCTGATTGCTGTTTCGTTGTTCTGACAATGCCCCTACAGCAGGCCACTACTCACCTGTCACCTGCGGCAAAATGTCCAATCTCCAGACCAGCATGGCTAGCCTGTCACGTCGGCGTTGGATAAGGATTGCGGTGAAGGCGCAAAACAGACCAGCGCAGGGTTGCGCTTTTCGCTACCCTGGGAAAACGATTTCCAGCGGTGACGGGTTCCCTGAAGGGGAACGACACGGATCCTTTTTCCTAAGAAAGTCCCGCCATCATCGCACCGGACCCAGGTAGTGGTCCAACCAGTCGAGAGTTTCCTTGATCAGTTCAGTCCGCGGGATGTTGTGGCCGGTCTCGTACTCAATGCGGCGCTTGTGTTCCTTAGCGGTGCCCAGCAGCCGGAACATCGGCAGTTGCGAGGTTTCCACGGGGCAAAAGAAATCGAAACGACCGTTCAGCATCAAGACCGGTACTTTCACGCGCGGAGTGAAGTTGATTTGGTCCACTTCCGGTAACGACTTGTGGAGATAGAACCCACCGACGATCAACACACAGACTTTGATGCGGTCCTCCACTGCCGGAAGCACGGCCCCCATGGTTCCCCCCCAACTGGCGCCTTCATAGGCCAGCTTGTTGCGATCAATTTCGGGACGGGTCTCCAGGTAGTCGATCGACCGGCCCAGGTCTTTCGACCAGGCGATGACGTGATCCCGGTAGGAACTGCTGGTGTTGGGGTAATCGGATTTGAGGTCATCCCCGCGCTCAAAGGTTCCCTTGTACACCGGAAACATAACGGCCCGCCCACTCTTAATCACAAAATCGATTCGGTTCATTTCTATTTCGCGCAAGGTTGCGCTTGATCGAAGACCGATGGAGCTGGACCCGGGAAAGTAGATAACCGTTTGGAATGGGGGCTGCGATTTCTTGGGCAGGAAGAGATACGCGATGACGCGCTCGTTCCCATAAGCTGCAGCAAAGGAGATCTTCTCCTTTTTCCAGTCGTCGGTCTCCTCGCGGGCTTCGATGACGGCTTGGAGCGGCGTCTTGTCGTAGGAGTAAAGGCTTTTGTACACGCGAAACAGTTCATCGGACACGGGCTTTTCCTGGTTAAAGTCGCGCCCGGCAGGGATCACCGGATCGCCGGCCTTGCCAGTCGCGCTACCGGAAGGATATTTCGCGCAGCGAAATCCAAAGTTGGCGAATCGCTCAAAAGGGGAGCGGGCATCCGCATCGTTGAACATATAGAATGGTTCGTCCCAGGCGCCGCCCAGAATGTAGCGTTTTCCGGAGCCTGCCTCGTTCCAGCACCACTCCTTGACGTTGCCGGCCATATCGTAAGCGCCACACCAGCTCATGCCACGGTAGCGTCCCACAGGGGCAAGTCCTTGCCCGCCAAAGTTACTGGCAGGCATGATACTGGCGCTAGCCCAAGCCGAGGCGGCCGTGCCCCAGTGATAAAGGGTAGGTAGCGCTTTGCCTGCAAACTCGGCGTAGGCTGCCGCTTCGTACCAGCTCACGCCCGACACAGGGAAATCTTCCTGGCCGCGCGGGTACTCGCCCTGCTCCCAAGTGGCGGGTCCCGGCCTGCCCGTGGCGTCCCGGAATAAGGCCATCGCCTCCGCCCAGGAAAGCGTACGCCCGTCTCTGCGGAACTCCTGTTTCCAGTACTCCTTCTTCTGGTAGCCTCCACCGTCGAGAAAGTCTTTGAACTGTTTGTTGGTGACCTCGTAGCGATCCAGCCAGTAATCTTCGAGCGGTACTGGGGGCAGATCTTCGAAACCGGGGAGGCCCAGGAGCGCAACAGGAGCGTTCTGAAGCGGCTGGACATCCCACGAGGCCGTCAATCCGTCAGTCTGGTGAACCATTCCGGCAGGGGCTTTTGCCTCTTCGTCCATCGTCAAGGGCAGAGACACCCCATGCCCAAAGGAGCGCTCGACGGTGGCAAAGCCCTTCAGTTCAAACCTCCACTGAAAGTCTACACGTGGCAGTCTGTACTTCTCGATCGGAGAGTGACCGACCAGTTCCCATGGGCTATCCGGCGAACGGTAATCGCGATGATAGACGCTGACGCCGGGAGGAGAAGTACGGATCGAAGCGGTCCATGAGATTTTCGGCCAGAGCTTCCCCAGCATCGGGTCGTCGGGGATATATTTTTCCGCCTGAGCTGCGACAGCATAAGCTTCACCCAACTTTTCTTGTTCGATGAGCCGTGCAATCTCAGGCAGGGCCTCGCTTCTGGCCCACCGGGCTTTGAAGCTGCGCTGGACCCACCAGGTGGAGAGACCCCCCAACAACAGGAGGACTACCAATCCGGGAATTGCGACTCTGGGCCGCTTGCTTTGCCGGAAGAGTGCCCCAAGGTTGATACCACTGGCGGACGCGGAGATGAGCGCCCGGCAGTCCTCCAGTTGTTGCTCGATTTCCGACGCGGAGCCATATCGTTCTTCGGGGGTCTTTCGCAGACAGCGCAGGATGATGCGTTCCAGTTCGGGCGGCACGTCCTTTACGAAGTCCCTCAGCGGTTTGGGCTCCTCGTTTAGCACCGCGGAAATGGTGGAAATTGTGGATTGGCGCTGGAACGGCGCCTGTCCCGTGGCCATCTCATAGAGCACGGCGCCAAACGAGAACAGGTCCGTCCGAGCGTCCAATTCCAGGCCCAGGGCTTGTTCCGGAGACATGTACGCTACCGTACCCAGCACCGCCCCCGGGCTGGTTAGATCTTCCTCACTGACCGTGGGTAAGGAACTAAGCCCCTCACCCGTCCCGCCTGCGGCGGTCCACCCTCCCGCCAGGAGAGGGCTTGGCGTCGTGGGGATGTGTCAACTTCGCCAGTCCAAAATCCAATAGCTTGGCCTGACCGCGACTGGTCACGAAAATGTTGGCGGGCTTGATGTCCCG